>NZ_JAYMZS010000012.1:0-153071 GCF_035828755.1 Amycolatopsis sp. H20-H5
TTCTTCGCGCTGACGATGGGTGTCATCGCACTGATGTCGGGGTTGTTCCAGATCAACCCGATCTGGAACATCGGCCCGTACAACCCGTCGCAGGTGTCCGCCGGGTCCCAGCCCGACTTCTACATGGGCTGGGCGGACGGGCTGCTGCGGATCTGGCCCGCGTGGGAGCTCTATTTGGGCGACTACACCGTTCCGCCGGTGTTCTTCGCCGGGGCCATGGGGATCGCGATCCTGATCGGCGCGCTGATCTCCTATCCCTGGTTGGAGCGGAAACTGTCGAAGGACACCGCGCACCACAACCTGTTGCAGCGCCCGCGCGACGTGCCGGTTCGCACGTCGATCGGCGCGATGGCGCTCGGGTTCTTCACCGTGCTGACGCTGTCGAGTTTCAACGACATCATCGCGCTGAAGTTCGACCTGTCCCTCAACGCGACGACCTGGGCGGGCCGCATCGGTGTGTTGATCGTGCCGCCGCTGGCCTACCTGATCACCTACCGGCTTTGCCTCGGCCTGCAGCGGGGCGACCGCGAGGTGCTGGAACACGGCGTCGAGACGGGCATCATCAAACGCCTGCCGAGCGGCGAGTTCATCGAACTCCACCAGCCGCTGGGCCCGGTCGACGACCACGGTCACGCGATCCCGCTGGCGTACCAGGGCGCGCCGGTACCCAAGAAGATGAACAAGCTGGGCTCCGCCGGGCATCCCTTGCCCGGCTCGGTGTGGGTGGCCGACCCCGTCGAGGAGACCGCCGCGTTGGCGCGTGCCCGCGCCAACGGGAACGGTAGCCACGAGTCCGGCCCGAAGCGTGTCACCGATGGCCGGTGATCGCGCGACCAGGCACCTGCTCGGTCTCCCCCTTTCGGTCTTCTCGATGACGGTGCCAGGGTCGTTTTCTTCAGGTGTGCTCGATGGTGTTCCAGCGGTGCGCGAGGCGACGGCAGGCTTGGATGAGTTCTGGTGGTTGCAGGTCTGTGAGGTCGGTGTCGAAGGTGGCGAGGATTCCCGCGATACCGGCCCAGGACCACGCTCCGAGGGTGAGCAGGCAGTGGTCAGGGTCGAGGTGTTCGACGACGGAGCCGCCGGGGGCCCAGCGGGCGACGGTGTGGGCGGGCAGGTTCAGGCGCGCGGTTCCGGTGCATTGCCAGGTGGCTGGGGTGTCGCCTCGGTCGTGGCTGGTCATGACGAACTGGGCGACGTCATCTCCGGGTAGCTCGCGGGCCGCGAACGGGAGTGTCGTCGTGCGGGGGTGGAGCCGGTCGACGCGGTGAACCTGCCAGGTGTCGTCGGCGAGGTCGTAGGCGACCAGGTACCACCGTCCGGCCCAGACGACCAGGTGGTGGGGTTCGATCCGGCGGGCAGGGGAGAAATCGGCATCTCCGGGCTCGCGGCGCGAGCTGTCCGCGCGGAGGGTGTCGACGATGAGGACGTGCCGGTGCCGTACCGCGCCACCCACGGTGCTGAGCGCGGTCGAGTCGATGGGTGGTGCCGGGAATTCCCAGTAGTTCTGCAACCGGGTCAGGCGCAGGGATTCCATGGCCACCTGCAACTTCGCCGGCATGACCTGCTTGAGGGTTTCCAGCGCTCGGGCGGCGTCGTCTTGCAGGCCGAACACGGTGCTGGGGGCGGTCTGCAGGGCCACGGCGACCGCGAGTGCCTGCTCGTCGTCGAACTGCAGAGGCGGCAGGGTGTGGTCGGCGCCGAGCCGGTATCCGCCGTCCGGGCCGTGCACGGTGGTGACCGGGTAGTCGAGCTGGCGCAGGGTTTCCACGTCGCGGCGGACCGTGCGTTCGCTGACGCCGAGTCGTTCGGCGAGCTCGTGGAGGGACCACTGCCGCCGCGCCGCGAGCAGCGAGAGCAACCGCAGAGCCCGTCGTGAGGTATGTGCCACTCGTCCATCATGACCGATAGTGGCCATTCGGTGTCCACCACTGCTGCCAGTGTCGTCGGTGAGAGATGACCAACGGTTGGTGAGGAGCTGGAACAGGATGCGGGTTGTCGTTGTCGGCGGTGGTATCGGCGGTCTCGCTGTGGGTGCCGGGCTGCGTCGAGCGGGGTTCGAGGTAGTGGTGTTCGATCGCGACACCGAGGTGGCGGCGACCGGTGGTTACCACATCACCTTGGACGGGCGCGCGCAGTCGGCGCTGCGAGAGCTGGTCGCCCCCGAGGTCGTCGAGCGGCTGCTGGCGTCCGCGTCGGCGCTGCGGCTACGGGACCGTGACGCGTTCTGGGACCGGCGCGGCCGGTTACTGGGGCGCGGCCCGGACCTGCGTGAGGATCCCAGTGTGGACATCGACCGCATCACCTTGCGGACGGTGCTGGCAGCGGCGGTCGGCGACGATCTGCGCCTGGGCCGCGCGGTCACCGGGATCGACCACGATGAGGACGGCACGCCCCGGGTGCTGTTCGCCGACGCCGCGCCGGTCACGGGTGATCTGCTGGTGGGCGCGGACGGTACCCACTCCCTGGTCGCCCGGCAGCTGGCGGGCGGTCCGACCAATGCACCGGCAGGCATCATCGGCTTCTCCGGGAGGACCTCCCTCGAGGACCTGAGCCGAGACGAGCAACAGCGGCTCGGACCGCGATCCGGGCTGGCGATCGGACCGCGGGGCGCCGCGCTCTACGTCGGCTTTCTGGACCCGGTAGGCAATGCCGCGCTCGACGCGCCCGCTCTGCGGGCGGCGGTCACGACCGGTCCCACCTACATCTGGGGTGCCATGTTCCCCGAGTCCGCCGCCACCGACGCGATCCGCGAACTGCGCGGCGGCGAGCTCCAGACGGCGCTTCAGACCGGATTCCGCGAGCGAGGCTGGGCCGAGCACATGCTCGAGGTGATCGACCGCGCCGATCCGCGCAGCGTGGCCGCGTTCCGCTTCAACGCCGCGTCCACGCGGGCCCAGGATCTCGCGCCATGGCCCGCGGGCCGGATCACGGCACTCGGCGACGCGGTCCATGCGACGCCACCGACGGCCGGGATGGGCGCGGGCGCTGCCATCCGCGACGCCGCGAGCCTGGTTGAACACCTCCGTGAAGTCGGCGACGGAACCACCGCGCTCACCGCGGCTGTGAGCCGGTTCGAGGCAGGTATGCGCGAACGCGGCGGCGAGGTTCTCACGCTGGCCATGAAAACCGTCCGCTGGATCCTCGCCACCGACACCACCTTCGGTGCGGCCGCCACAGCAGCGGCCACCCCCGTCCTGGCCGCTGCCAACCGGCTGCGCCGCCACGGCTGACGCCTGCGGCGGGCTTGTCCTAACCTCCACCTGGCCTTGGTAGGAACAGTCCCGGGTTCGACGGGAATTCTCGGGTTTCTTCAAGGCGCACAGCAGGCACTCATAGCTGGTCGGCTCCGGCAGTCCCAGGTTCCCGAAGCGTCGACAACCGCCACGACTAACGATCAGCCACCACCGGGATCAAGGTCCGTCTCGAACGCACCTCCGTCAGGGGATAACATGTTCGCGCACATTGCAGCACTGTTCACTTTGGCGGCAGAATGTGCGTATCAAGGAAAGGGAGTCATGCCTGATTTCGACGAGATGAACGCCAAAGTCATCGACGAGTTCCGCGCGAACGGCGGCGAGGTCGGTGGCGGGTTCGCCGGTGAGATCCTCATCCTGGTGCACCACTTCGGTGCCCGGTCGGGAATCGAACGCGTCGCGCCACTGGCCTGTTATGTCGAAGGTGAGCGCTTGTTCGTCTTCGCAAGCAAAGCCGGTCTGCCAGAGAATCCGGGGTGGTACCACAATTTGATGGCTCGACCCGAGGTCACCGCCGAGCTCGGCGAGGAGAGGTTCTCCGTGCGGGCGACGGAGGTCAAGGGACCCGAGCGGGACGAGATCTATGCCAAGAACGCCGAACAACGCCCGCAGTTTGCCGAGTACCAGGCCAACGTTACCCGGCTCATCCCGGTCGTCGAGCTGGAGCGTCTCTGACGTCCGGCCGTTCGGCGTGCAGCTGGTGATCGGCCGGTGACGAGCGGTGGCGGCGAGAGCGTTCGTGGGTAGGGTGGCGGGGTACTGGCTTGGGACCGAGGGGTGAAGCTGTGCGACAGGACCGGAGGTCGGCGTGGTGATGTCCGTGCCGCGGCCGTTCATCGACCGTCAAGACGAGCGTGACCAGGTCCTAGGCGAGGTCGAGACTGCTCGGGCGGCCGGTGAGCAGGGTGTTTTTGTTTTCCAGGGCATTGGCGGGGTGGGTAAGACCGCCTTGATGTTGTGGTGTGTGCAGCAGCTCGTGTCCTCGTTTGACGTCGTGCTGGATGTTTCGATGGGCGCGTCGGCGGAGGCGAAGACGGTCGAGGAGATTCTGGACCTGTTCCTGCTGAAGCTTGGTGCGCCGATGGTTCCGCCGACGCGTGATGGCAAGCAGGTGGTGTACCGGGCTGAGACGGCACGCCGGAATGTGCTGGTCGTGATCGACGATGTGGACACGGCGGAGTCGCTGGAGGAGTTGTTGCCGGCGTCGACTGGCAGTGTTGTGCTGGCGACAAGCCGGCAGCGGCTCGAGGCGTTCGAGCTGGCGGGCTTCACGGGGATCACGGTTGACGTTCTCGGGAAGGGTTTCGGCGTCGAGCTGCTGACCCACAAACTGGACTCGGCGGTGGTCGCGGAGGCGTCCGACGATCTTGAGGCCATTGCCGAGTTGTGCGGGAACCTGCCGTTGGCGCTGGCCATCGTGCGTGCGCAGTTGCGGTCCCGCCGTCATGGCGGGCCTGCCGAGCTGCTGGGCAGGTTGAGGTCTGCGAAGAGCTTGCTGGCCGAGTTCGTGGTGGACGAGAAGTTGGAGCTGCAGTTCGTGTACGAGACGTCGTACACGAAGCTGGGGGAGCGCGAACGAAAACTGTATCGGCGGCTGGGATTGCACCCGGGCAGCCGGTTCCCGGAATGGGCTGCCGCGGCGCTGCTCGACGAGGACGAGCGCGGTGATGCCCCGGGCACGCTGTGGTCGCTGGTGCGGGAAACGCTGATCAGCGAGATCACGGCTCCTGGGGTTGCCTCTCGTCGTTACGAGATGCATTCCCTCATCCAGCGGCACGCCCGGGGGCTGGTGTGCCAGCCCGAGCACGAGCACGCCGCGGATGTCCGGCGGGCGCAGCGGAGCCTGGCCGAGGCATATCTCGAGTTCGTGGTGGGTCGTGAGCTGGTGCTGTCGAGCCGCTTGCGGTTCGGGCCGCTGTTTGACGGTGTCGTCCGTCCCGCTTACGCGGGTGTGGACGCGTACTCGAAGGCGATGGCCGATCTTGGGGCCGAACGGGCGAACCTGCACCGGATCGTCGCGATGGCGTCGGAAGCGGGCTTCGTCGAGCTGGTCTGGCAGCTGGCGGAGGCGCTGGTGACCTTTCTGTTCCACCGCGGGCATTACGCCGACGCCATCGCGGTCCACAGCTACGGCTTGGCCGCGGCGACCGAAGTCCACAAGTCCGGTGACGCGCGGCCGCTGCTGAAGATGCACGCTGAGCTCGGCACCGCGTACTTCGCCGTGCACCGGCACGCGGAGGCCGCTGAGCATTTCGACCAGGCGGCGGAGCTGGCCTCCCAGCTCGGTGCCGATCCCGCTGTGCTGGCCACGCTGGCGAAAATGTTCGTGTGGAAAGGCCTGGTCCACCGTCGGCTCGACGAGCAGGACGCGGCCATCGCGGCGATGGAACGCTCGGCCGCGCTGGTGTCTGACCCACGGTTCCCCGAGCGGCTGCGGGTGCGGGAGGAACGGCTCCTCGACATGAACGGCGCCCCGATCCTCGCCGCGGTCGGACGTATCGCGGAGGCGATCGACGCCGGGGAACGGGCGGTGGCCCACTTCGAACGGGACGCGGACCGGGCCAACCACGCGAAATCGGTGGCGAACCTGGGCGAAGTGCTCGCCGGCGCGGGCGGGGAGCATCGCCCGCGAGCCGAGTCGCTCCTGCGCGCGGCCCTCCTCCTTGAGGAGGAGATCGGCATTCCTGACTTCGAGGCCTGCACCTGCGAGCTGCTCGGCACCCTGCTCAACCGCGAAGGTGACACCGAGGAGGGGCAACTGTTGCTCGTGCGGGCGGCGAAGCTGTACGAGCTGCTCGCCGATCGGCGTGGCGAGGCGTTACGTGCTCGGCTGGACGAATCCGGCTGACCGGAGGCGGACCAGGGTGACCTCGCCGCCGAAGGCGACGGTGACCTCGCCTGGCAGGGCGCTGGCGTCGCGGTGCTGTAGCAGTTGTTCGAACACCACGGCCGCGGCGATCCCTGGATCGGCGAGCGACAGTTCGACGAGTTGACCGGATCGAGTGGCGACGAGACTCCCCGCTCCCTGTGTCCTCGCCGCCACCTTGGCCTGAGGGTGGCGGCGTAGCACGTCGGCGAGTTCGGCGCTCGACCCGCCGAGGACCCCGGCCGCGCTCCGGCGCAGGTTTTCGTCGGGATGGTCTTCATGGACGACCAGGACCGTGTCGTCGAACTCCGCGGAACCGGTTCGATCTATGTGCACGTCGGCTGGGTATCGGCTGAGCTCGTAGCGATCGGGCTGTTCTCGCTGTCGGCACGCGATGAGGTCCGCCCGGACAGGTGGTGGTTCGAGCCCGGCGACGGCGTCCGCGGGCACCACCGGCACGATGGGGCCGGTCGTGGGTTCGGTCAGCCGCAGATGCTCGTAGAACAAGCGGCGTAGCCGAGCCATCGCTTCGCCGGGGCACGAAGTGACCAGTGCGGCGATCGCGTCGAGGCTGCCTGACTGGTACGAACCTAGTGCTCGCTCCAGCTGGACTCGGAGCGGTTCGTGCCGGTTGAGACGAGGTGCTGTGGAGCCGAGTACCTCGCCGACCGAGCCGGGCGCTACGTCGGTCTCCGGGAAGGCCGCCAGGAGTACCGGTACGTCCAGACACGCCCCGTAGGCGGTCGTGGCGCCGTGATCGCCCACTACGAGGTCGGAGGCCAGCAGCGTCGCCTGCCAGCCCTCGACCGGACTGGGGAGGAGCATGCCCGCGCGTAGGCAGTCGGCGAGCCAGGTGTGCACTTGCCAGGGGCCGTGCCCATGCCAGATGTTGGGGTGGACGAGCGCGGCGACCCGGTAGAGGTCACGGTCGAGGCAGCCGACGATCTCCCGGAACAGCGACGGCCAACTCCCCATGAGCGAACGTTGCCACCAGGTCGTGGAGATGGTCACCAGCCTCTGGTGCGGCGCGATTCCCAGTGCTTCACGGTATCGATGGCGAAGGTGCTTGCTGCGCACCATCCGGTCATACGCGGGGTCCCCGGCGACCACCGCGGTCTCCACGACCGCGGGGGTGAGTGCGGACAGTCGCTCGAGCTCCGCGTCGTGCGCCAATACCAGCGAGGACGCGATGGGCAGGCCGTCGTAAAGCAGCCATTCCGGCGATAAACCGAAAACCGTCCGGTTTCCGGTTTCCGGTTTCCGGTTTCCGGTTTCCGGTTTCCGGTTTCCGGTTTCCGGTTTCCGGTTTCCGGTTTCCGGGAGATTGTTTAGTATAGCCCACGCCGTGGGGGAGAATGACGAGGGGTGATGTTATTTCGGTGAGTCCGCCGTGATTGGCGGCGATTACCAGGTCGAATTCGGTGTTGATTGCCTGCGACCATGGAATGACGATGGTTCCCAGGTGGTTGAGGTACTGCTGCAGGCCGTGGGAGAACGGGTCCGATCCGTTCCAGCTGAACACGACCTGGATCCGGGTGTCGGAGTCGAACACCGGAAGTACGTCGAGCAGCCGCAGCAGGGAGGTGACGTGGTGGGCGACTACGAGCACCTGGCGTTCGGGACGGATGGTCGTCCAGTGGGGTGCCTGGAGGCCGATCGGGACCTTGACCGGAGGCACGGTGGACACGAAGCTCCCTGGGCTGGTGAGGGGTGCGGAGGCGTTCAGCCACCGTAACCGATCATCGGTGGGCGGAAGTCGCAGCCAGGGCGCGGCGACGGTCAGGAAGGTGCGCACCGCGGCCGCGTGGTCGTAGTCCCGCAACGCGACTTGACGCGCGCGATGCCGCATGACAAACCGCTGGTCAGGGGACAGATCAAGGGCGCGCTGGAGCGCGACGGCCAAGGACCGCGGCGAACCGGCACAGCTGAGGAACCCCGTCTGTCCGTCGAGCACCTGTCCGCCGAGTCCCTGACTTGTGGTCGTGATCACGGGTCCGGCACCGGCGGCGAAGGCCTCCATGGGGATCCGGCCGAACGGCTCGGCGTGTGAGGGAACCACGGTCGCGAGCAGACCCGGCCGCCGGAGTAGATCGGCGACCGCCGGGGTGAACCGGGTGAGCAGGCGAACTGCCGGGCCGAGGTGATGCGCCTTGCGCAGCAGTGTCCGCTGATACGGCGTCGGCTCACGACTTTCGCTGGTCGCCGCGACCACCAGATTCGGCAGTGGGCGGTCACTGGCCTGGAGCAGCCGCCAGGCATCGAGAAGATCGTCGAACCCTTTATACGGCTCGGCGCGCCCCATGGCGAAGACGAACTCCCGCTCCGCCACACCGGCGAAAGGCGCGTCGAAGCGCGTCCAGTCGCCGTGGGTGAGACCGTCGCGCAGCGGGATCATCGCTTCTCGCGGGACGGCGTAGGCATCGTGCAGGTGCTCGGCCATGAACGGCGAGATGGTGGCGATCCGCGCCCCGCCGCCGGCTCCGGCCAGCAGGCCGGCGCGCTCCCAGGAGATGCGGGCGTGCTCGTCCGGTGCGTGGATCACCGCGCTGGAGCGGGGAACGAGCACGAGGTGGCGCAGTACCGACGCCGGGAGCGCGGTTCCGAGACCTAGGAACGGCGCGTCGAAGGCCAAGATCAGCAGGTCACTGGACGACTCGCGCAGAGCCCGGAGATGGACCGCCGTGGCGGCCACCAGGCGTTCGAACCGGTCGAGACCACCCCACCGGTCGAGGCCGCCGGTACCGTTGTCGACCGGGATGATTTCGGCACCGCGAAACAGGTCACGCGAGCGGCGGTGCCAGCCCGGGTGATGTTCGTGACTCCCGGGACGAAGCCGCAGCGGGAGTACCACGAGCCGGACCTCCGGCGGCAGTAACGGGACCACTGTTTCGAGGTAGCCGTGGTTCGCGTAGCCGGCTCCGGTGCCACAGCCGTAGAACCCGTCGTGGACGGCGACCGCGACGGTCGGCCGTCGGTTCATCCCCGCAGCGCAGGCGGGAGGGCCGTGGCCTTGTCGGTCACCGCCGCCGTCACGGCTTCGCGGGTCAGACCGATCGTCGTGCTCAGGTCGGTGCCGATCAGGTCGGCGTCGGTGAGGTCGGCGCCCGTCAACGTGGTCTGGTCGAGTTTCGCCTCGCGCAAAACCGCTCGCCGGAGATCCGCACCACGCAGATCGGCGCCGGAGAGATCCGCACCGCGCAGGGACGCGCCAGCAAGGAGTGTCCCCGCCGCGTCCGCGCCGATCAGCACGGCTGAGGTGAGGGTGGCACCGTCGAGTGTGGCTCCGCCCAACGCCGCTTTCCGCAGATCCGCGCCGGTGAGGTTGGCGTTGGTGAGGACGGCGTCGCGCAGATCCGAGCCGGACAGTTTCGCCGAGATCAACACTGATTTCGAACCGAACCGGGCACCTCGCAGCCCGGCGCCCTCGAGGTCCGCGGCCGGAAGGTGGATGTCGGCCAGGTTCAGCGGATCCGGTTCGTCCCGTCGTCGTCGTTCACGCAGGGCGTCGAGCGCGGCCGTGATGTCCGGCCCCTGCTGCACCGCGCCGTCCTGGTTCGTGGATCGCTGCCTGAGCAGATCGCACACCGAGCGCAGTACCAGGGGTCGATCGCGTTCAGAATCGGTCATCAACCGGAACAACGTCCGCAGCGCGTTCGCCCTGATGACAGGGTCCTCCGACGCCAGCCGCCCCCAAGCCGCGTCGAACTGGCCGACCAGGTGCTTGTCCTCCTCCAGACGCTGCTTGTCGCGGTCGAGGAAGTAGCGACGGACACCGAACCCAGCGACCACGAGGCCGACCACCGTGCTCAATCCGGTCAACAACCCGGACCGCACATTGTTGACCGCGGCCAGCCGGTCCACGCGGGAAAGGTCGGGCCCCTGCGGCCCCACCGCCCACTCGGAGACCGGCACGCCCACGAACCACACGACCGCGCCCAGCACCACAAGGGTCGCGGCACCCGCCGCCGCGCCGCGCCACTTCTGAAACGTCATGTGCCCATTTGACTACATCCGGTCGCCGCGCGGTTTTCCGACGCCATCAAGAGGCCGATGACCTACCCTCATCGCCGACTTACAGGGCGCACAGATACCCGGCGACACGACGCGCCAGCCGAGCGGTGACGCTGAGGTCCAGGCGGCCGCCGACGTGGCCGACAGCCGCGGGTAGCGCGGCTGCGTGGCAGGTGGCTCCCGGACAGGCGTGACAGTGCGGCAGCCTCGTGGCTGAGCCCGGCGCTGGCGGCGAGCGACGGTGGGACGCTGCCGCTTGCGCCGACCGTGGGATGGGATCGGGTCGGTCAGTGCTCGCGTGGCACCGTCACGGCCCGCGCGACGAGCGCCCGCCGACGGACGCGCGGTGCACAGGCACCGACGGCTCTCAGGCACGGTCAGCCTGAAAGAGGAAAGATTGTGCTTGAGGTTTGTCGATCCCCGATACCGTCGTTCGGCGCGTAGTCGACGGCACCGCAGGGGCGGGGCTCAGCGAACTATCACCGGCTAGCGAGACACCAAGGACAACCCCATGATCGAACTGAACGCGGAACGCACCCGGCGGGCGATGGTCGAACACATTCGACGTCTGGCGGAGTCGGCCGCTGTGGCCGGACCCGACGCCGCCGTGCCGACTGCCCCGAAGTGGACCACCGCTGACCTGGTCGCGCACATGGGCCAGACCCAGAACTGGGTCGCGGAGATCATCGAGCGGCGCGTCACCGATCCCACGCAGCTGCCTAGCTCGAGGTGCTTGTCGGTAGAGCTTGCCGTCTCGGTGAAGCAAGTGATCCCACTGTGTAGCCGGACCGCGATTTGATCACATTTACCACGTCTCGCGCGAACCACTGCGCAGACGAGACGCACGTGTCCCGGATCTGTTTTTCACGTCGATATCGCCGCTTCGGCGAAGTTCCGACGGTAGCGGACGTCAGATGAATGGTCAGACCAGCGAAGCCGTCCAGGCAGCCACCCGTTGACTGGTTGGACGCCCCCGGCCTCCCTGGGCCTACCTGACCTTCGTTATCGCCGCGACGACCTCCAGTTGCCTCAGTTGCTCCGAAACTTATGTTCCACGCGAGAGTGGCTGGGCCGACAGTGGCCGTAAGTCGCGGGCGATTCGGATCAATGTGGCCCGCCGTTGGCGAGCAGGAAGCTCAGCTTTTTGGTGGAGGTAGACCTTCGCCACACTGGGTACAGTGCAGTTTGAAAATCGCCGACGCAGGGTCGCACCCCTGCGTAGACATGACGGAGAGTCATCATGAACCGAGTTGAATCAGCGGCTGTCGAAAATTTGCTCTGCCCACTTGAAATTGTTCAATCCACCGCTCCTATTGCGATGGCGCTGCTTCTATCGGTTAGGGGCTGAGTCCGGGCAACGCTGAGGGAAGGTAAGACTAGTCGAGCAATGTTAGTTGCTCTGATTGATTCGCTTATGTATTCAAAATAATTAGATTGGATGTCCAAAATTGATGCGGCGATTTTTCGTCAAACTGATCTTCACTTTTTCGGCTGCTCTTTCGATGCTGGGCGTTTCCTCTTCGTTGGCAAATGCGGCTGGCGGTGACAAGTGGATTAATTGGGCGTATTACGCAAACATTGACCAGTGTCTCGGGGGTGGGCGAGCTAGCATCGGTACAGGCATCAATGGAGACGCAAATGCGTCGTATTACATCGTGCGCGAATTCGAGTGTGCTGTAAGTGGTTCTCGAATTCTCCTTAGGTTGCATTTCTATCCAGCCTGATCAAACCTGATTATCTCAAAACTAGCTACTGCTGGTTTCAATTTTTTCAGGCATTTGGGCAAATTTGACGGTCGGGTCTTTCGCTGCGTTTGGATAAAATTAATGGTACTCCGGGCAAATAGAAAGACTCGACCGTCTGACTAGGAGTGACTACAGCCGGGAAGGGTGGATCGCTCCTCCGACAAGAACGATAGCCTCTCGGCTGACCTCGAGCACGTATTCGGGGGAGGGTTATTGGTGTCGGTACACTCGAAATTGTATGGAATAATAATATAGCGAAAGTGGAGCATGGCGAATTTTAACCGATTAAACTCTTTGCTGGGAGTGATTCCATTAACATGATTTCCTTCAGGAAAAAGTTGACTCTATCGATGGTATTTACTGCGTGCATGTCACTTTTTCTCTCCATGTCTCCCGCAGTCGCTACTGAATACGTCGACGGCCCTGCGCTAGCCGAAAACTTGACTAATAAAGTCAGTATTGACGGAATTAACCGACATCTGGTCGCTTTTCAGCGTTTCGCTGACGCAAATGAAGGAACCCGGATGGCGGGAAGCGGGGGCCACGCCAAGTCTGCCGATTACGTCGCGAGCGTACTCACCACGGCTGGATTCGCGGTAAGCAAACAGGAGTTTCCGTTCAGCTACTCCACCCGTGTCGACAGACTGAGCGTGGACGGCACCCAGATCCCGATCATCCGGATGTACGGCACCCCTTCGACATCGGCGGGTGGCGTCACGGCGCCGCTCGACGTGGTCGCCGTAGATGACACCAGCGGTTGCGGGACTTCAGACTACACGCCTGACGTCGTCGGCAAGATCGCCCTGATCAAGCGTGGCGGCTGCTCGTTCGCGCAAAAGCAGGTGTCTGCAGAGGCATCGGGTGCGGTCGGTGTGGTCATTTACAACAACACTGTTGGCGATCTCGACGCCTCACTCGGAGAACCGGCCGGCGGGATGATTCCCGCCGGTGGTGTGACCGCAGCAGCAGGTGCGCGACTGGCCGCGCTCGCGGGACAGCCTGTCACACTCGAGCTTCGTGTCGTCGTAGAAGAGAGGACCACCTTTAATGTCATCGCCGAGACCAAGGGCGGACGGAAAGACAACATCGTGATGCTCGGCTCGCACCTCGACAGCCGCTGGCGAGGACCGGGACTCAACGATAACGGTACAGGATCAGCGGCACTCCTCGAGACCGCTCTGCAACTGGGCGGCAACGCGAAGGTCGAAAATGCCGTCCGATTCGGCTTTTGGAGCGCAGAGGAATCCGGAGCGATGCCTCCCCCGGGCTCGATAGGTTTAGAGGGTTCAATTCACTACGTTCGTTCCCTGACGTTCGGGCAGCAGCTCGACATCGCGGCGTACCTCAACTTCGATATGCTCGGCTCGCCGAACGTCGGCTACTTCACCTATGACGGTGATAACTCCGATCTAGTTGGCGCAGGGCCCGGTCCATACGGCTCGGCTCAGATCGAGAGGACCTTAACCGATTTCCTGAAGAACGCTCATGGTGTTTCCGTTGAGGGTACGGACCTGTCAGGAGATTCGGACTACTTCCCGTTCAGTACCGTGGGGATTCCGGTTGGAGGTTTGTTCACCGGCGCGAACGAGATCGAGACCTCCGCGCAGGCCGCGAAGTGGAGTGGGATCGCCGGTGCGCCGTTCGACTCCTGTTTCCACCAAGCTTGTGACAACCTCGGCAACATCAATCGCGAAGCTCTCGATCGCAATGCCGACGCTGTGGCTTGGGCTGTCGGTATCTACGCGACCAGTACCGAAAGTATAAACGGCATCAAGCGTGGCGAGGCGAAGGAGACCACACAAAAAGCCGTCGAGCGCAGCAGCGAACGGAACCTGACCGAACCCGTTGGCGCTAGCCTCGATCTTGCGTGTAACGACTTTGCTTGAAACTTGTTGTGTGGGAGGGGTTGTGGGCCGACTGTCGTGTCGGCTGGCGGGTTCCGAAGTGAGCGGCAGGGCGTCGAGCACCGTGACGGTCTTCGGCGCGGCCGCGGACTCGGGGGCTTGGCGCGTGCCCAGTCGCCCAGTTCCTGCTCGATGACGGCGGAGCCGGGAGCGATGGTCACGTAGGCGACGGGGACCTCGCCGGAGTTGGCGTCAGGGCGGCCCACCGCGCCCGCGGCGGTGACCGCGGGGTGGGCGAGCAGGGCGTCCTCGATGAGTGCGGGGTCGATGTTGTGGCCACCGCGGATGATGAGTCCTTGGCGCGGCCGGCGAGGTACGCGAACCCGTCGGCATCTAGGCGGGCGAGGTCGCCGGTGTCCAGCCAGCCGTCGACGAGCTTGCCGAGGCCGTCGAGGACGTGGCCGTGCTCGTCCTGGCCGGTGACGTAGCCGGAGAACACCGCAGGGCCGCTGATCGCGAGAACGTCGGTGTGGCCGGGTGGGAGGTCTTCCCAGGTGCCGTCCTCGCGCACGCGCACGGTCTTCATCCGCTGGTAGGGCAACCGCTGACCGACCGAGCCGGGCCGGGGTGCGTCGGGGAAGCTGCGCGCGCTGGCACAGGTCGCTTCGGTCAGGCCGTAGCCTTCGACGAGCGTGATGCCGGGCGGGCCTGGAAGCTTTCGCGGACGGCGGCCAGCAGCGGAGAGGCCCCGACCATGGCGAAGCGCAAGCTGCTGCTGTCCGTGTTGACCGGGCACTGCGCGAGCACCGCGAAAACGGGTGGGGACCGCGCTCATCGTGGCCATCCGGTGGTGCTCGACGATCTTCCAGAACTCGCCGTAGAGCGGGACGTCGCGATAGCCCAGCGGTCCGGTCCGGGGCCGGTCCGGCGGTGCCGGTGGGCCGCAGGACCAGGGGGGAGTCGACGTGCCCGTTCTGGGCGACATCAGCGCGACCGCGTTCTGTCTGCGGACGCCGATCTCATGCAGCAGGTTCGCGTATCGGTGGACGTCGCCGAGCAGTTCGGCGAAGGTGTGCCGCACGGATTCGCGCCAGCGCGAGGCTTCCGGCAGCACGGTGATCGTGGTGCGGTCCGGCCAGGTGGCGGCGGCGCGGACCAGTTGAGCGTCGGCGGCAGGAGGGAACCGATGATTTCCAGGGGTTTCGGCGGGGCGGGCGACGCCGTGCCGACCGGGGTGCCGGTCAGGACGAGGTCGCCCGGGTCGAGCCGCTGGAAGCGGGCAAGGGCCCGGAGGGTCTCGGCGGGCCGGTAGATCGTGTCGGCGACCGTCCGGTCCTGACGGGTTTCGCCGTTGACGCTCAGTTTCAGCCGCAGGTCGGTGAACCGCCTGAGCTCGTCGGCGTCGAGCAGGACCAGCGCTGGCCCGGTGGGGGTGAACGCCGGGTAGGACTTGGCCTCGTAGAACTCGGTCTTGGGCAGCTGGATGTCGCGCGCGGAGATGTCGTTGGTCACCACCAGGCCCGCGACGTACCCGGCGACGTCGTCACCGATCGCCGTGCCGACCGGGATCTCCGTGCCGATGAGCAGGCCGACCTCGTCCGGAACCGCCGGGTACCTCCGCCCCGGCCCGCGACTTCCCGCCAGCGGATACGGCGTATCAGCGACTCAGATTCCCGCACACCTCGGCAAAGACTGATCGCAGCCACACGTGCTCGGGGTCGTGGGTGTGCAGGGGATGCCACCACAGGGCTTCCACCACGGGGACCGCGTCGAACGGGCAGGGCAGTGCGACCAGCCGCCCGTCGCGGGTGAGAGGTTCGGCGAGCAGACCCTGCACCAGGGCGAGGCGTTCGGTTCCGGCCAGGAAGAAAGGCAGCGTCAGGAAGCTCTCCACCACCACCTGCACCTGTGGTGCGAGTCCGAGCAGCTGCAACTGCCGCCCGGCGGCCGTGAACGCCGACGGCCCGTGGTAGGTGAAGACCCAGGGCAGCTCGGCCAGGTCGGCCATCGTCAGCCCGCGCCCGGCCACCGGATTGGCCCGATCGGCCAGGCATACCCATGAGTCGGTGAACAGGTCGGCCGAGGGCAGCTCGAAGAGGAACCCGTGCGGGAGAACCATCGCGTCCACTCCTCGCAAGCCGTCGGCGCCGGCCTCGATGTGCGCGGTCGTATGTTGCTCCAGGCGCAACGTGATGCCAGGCGATCGCCGCTGCAGGAGGTCAAGGACAGGCGGGCCGACCACGGCCATTGGATAGTCCGACGTCAGGACGGTGAACGTCCGCTCCGAACTCGACGGGTCGAACGCCGCTTCGCTGGCGAACACCCGCTCCACCCCGTTGAGCGCCACTGAAGTGCGCCTACGCAGCTGTACCGCGAGCGGAGTCAGTTCGTAGCTGTTGCCCACGCGGGCGAGCAGAGCGTCGTCGAAGTGGCGCCGCAGCCGTGCGAGCGCGGCGGACAGCGCGGGCTGCGAGAGCCCCAGCCGGGCGGCAGCCCGTGTCACCGACCGCTCTTCGAGCAGAACGTCGAGCGGCACGAGCAGGTTCAGGTCGAGGTTCGCGAGGTTCACCCGGTGCCCATCCATGAAGCTGATGATAGGTATCAGGATCTTCGGCTTCCCTGATACCGCTGACGGCGTCGAGAGTAGTCCTCGTCGACGTTGACGAAAGGACAGGCTGTGAATCCCGCACTCGCCCTCGGAACCGTGGCCGCCGCACAGGGGGACCCGTTCCCGGTACTCCTCGCCGACGAGCAGGTCCGCGACCTGTCCGAGTTCGCCGGCTCCGTGCACGAACTGCTTCAGCGCTGGGACGAGTTGTCGCCCCGGTTGCGCGAGCTCAGGGCTGGGGGGTCCTGGCGGCCGCTCGAGGGGCTGCGAGTGCTGCCTCCGCTGATTCCTGGGCAGATTCTGCAGGCTGGCGCCAACTACCGCACCCATGTGATCGACCTTGCCGTCAAGCACAACCCGGACCGCGACGAGGCGGCCGTGCGCGCGGAGACCGCCGAGATGATGGACCGCCGGGTCGCCGGGGGCGAGCCCTACTTCTTCATCGGCCTGACCTCCGCCGTCACCGGTCCGTACGACGACGTCGTGCTCCCCGCCTACTCAGAGAAGCACGACTGGGAGCTGGAACTGGCCGCGGTGATCGGCCGCGAGGCGTTCCGCGTTGACCGGGCCGACGCCCTGTCCCACGTCGCCGGTTACACCATTGCCAACGACCTGACGACCCGCGACCTGGTGTTCCGCAAGGACATGCCGGAGATCGGCAGCGACTGGTTCCGCGCGAAGAACGCACCGGGCTTCACCCCGCTGGGCCCCTGGCTGGTGCCCGCGGAGTTCGTCGAGGAGCACCCGCGGATCACGTTGCGGCTCAACGGCGAGCTGATGCAGGACGAGTCCACCAAGGACATGCTCTTCGACGTCGCCGCGCTCGTTTCGGCCGCCTCGCAGACCACGCCGTTGCGGCCCGGCGATGTCGTGCTCACCGGCAGCCCCGCGGGCAATGGCCTGCACCACGGCAGGCTGCTGCGCGCAGGCGACGTCATGACCGGCAGCATCACCGGCCTGGGCACCCAGACCACCCGCTGCGTGGCCCCGTGAACGCGCCACCGCTCGTCTTCGACCGCACGGACCCGGAAGGCGCCATCGCCGAGGCGGCGGCCCGGTGCTCGAACGCGGGCAGGTGGGGCGCGGACGACGTGCACGGCACGCTGAACTTCCTCACGCCCGAAGTGCGCGTGGCCGCGGCCACGCTGGTCCGCCGCGGTGTGTCGTTCTCCCTGGCGCAGGCCTTCGACGAACACGGGCCCCAGAAGGGCTGGCGGCGCCGGACCAACCCGGTGCACTCGATGACCGACACCGGCACCGACGCCGAATACGGCGACCAGGGCTTCCCACACGGCTTCGGCGGAGCCGACGACCTGGTGTCGATGCCGTTGCAGTGCTCGACGCAGTGGGACGGGCTCGGCCACATCTTCGATCACGGCCGCGCCTACAACGGACGCCGCGCGAGCGAGGTCGTCACCAGCGCCGGTGACGCCGTCACCGGGATCGAGACGGCCGCCGCCCTGATCGCGGGCCGCGGTGTCCTGCTCGACGTCGGCCGGGTCTTCGGCACGGACGGGAACGCCGAGCTGCCGGACGGGTTCGCCATCACGCCCGAACACCTCGACGCCACGGCCGAGGCCCACGGGATCACCGTCCGGCGCGGAGACCTCGTCTGCGTCCGCACCGGCCGTCTCGCCCGTGCCCGGCGCGAAGGCTGGGGCGACTACGCGGGCGGTGACTCGCCGGGACTGTCGTTCGCCTGCGCCGACTGGCTACACCAGGCCGAGCTCGCCGCGATCGCCACCGACACCTGGGGTTTCGAGGTGCGGCCCAACGAGTTCGACGGCGCTTTCCAGCCACTGCACCAGGTCGTGATCCCGCATCTGGGGCTGTACGTGGGCGAGATGTGGGACCTCGACGCGCTCGCCGCGGACTGCGCGGCCGACGGCGTCCACGCGTTCTGGCTCACCGCCGCGCCCATTCCGTTCACCGGCGCCGTCGGGTCGCCGGTCAACCCGCTCGCGGTCAAATGAGGCCGCAGGACAGGAGGGCGACGATGCCCGCAGCCGGTTCCGTCGCGGTGATCGGCGGGGGGATCGCGGGATTCGCCACCGCGATCCTGCTCGCCGAGGCCGGGGTCGCCGTCGACCTGGTCGAGGCCCAGCCGGACGTGCTCGCGCTCGGCTCGGGGATCACCTTGCAGGGCAACGCCTTGCGCGTGCTCCGGCGGCTGGGGATCTGGGACGGGGTGCAACGCGCCGGGTACGCCTTCGACACCCTCGGGCTGCGTGCGCCGGACGGGACGCTGCTGGCCGAGTTGCCCGACGCGCGCACCGGAGGCACGGAGCTGCCCGCCACCGTCGGGATGTACCGGCCGGACCTCGCCGCCCTGCTCACGAAGCGGGCCGCGGCGGTGGGGGTGCGGATCCGGACCGGAACCCGGCCCACGGCGCTGGCCCAGGACACCACCGGGGTCGACGTCATCTTCTCCGACGGTGTGCGGGGCCGCTTCGACCTCGTGGTCGGCGCGGACGGGGTGCGGTCGTGGACGCGGGAGGCGGTGGGCGTGCGGCTGCGTACCGAGCCGGTCGGCATGGGGATCTGGCGGGCGTTCACCCGGCGCCCGGAATCGGTCACCCGCACCGACCTGTACTACGGCGGCGCGAGCCATATCGCGGGCTACTGCCCGACCGGCGCCGATTCGCTCTACGCCTACATCGTCGAGGACGCGCAGGACCGTAGCGGCCTTGACGCCGGAGAGCGGCTCGCCACCCTGCGGGACCTCGCCTCGCACTACCACGGCCCCTGGGACGAGATCCGCGCCGCGCTCACCGATCCCGCCAGGGTCAACTACACCTGGTTCGAGTTCCACCTGCTCGACGGGCCGTGGCACCGCGGCCGCGTCGTGCTGATCGGCGACGCCGTGCATTGCTGCCCGCCGACGCTGGCCCAAGGCGCCGCGCAGGCGCTCGAAGACGCAGCCGTGCTCGCCGAACTGCTGCTGGCCGCGGACGAGGTCGGCGACGGGTTGTGGGCCGAGTTCACCGCCCGGCGCCTCGACCGGGCCCGTTCGGTGGTGGACGCGTCCGTGCAGCTGTGCCGGTGGCTGCTCGCGGGCGAGCGGGGCGACGTGCCGGGGCTGATGGCCGGGATCTCCGAGCGTGTGGCGGTGCCCGCGTGAACGGGCTGGTGACCGTCGACGTGCACGCCCACTGTTTCGTCGGGGAGATCGACGCCCTGGTCGCGGGAGCTCCCGGGCTCGCGCACCAGCAGGAGCTGGAGGCGCGGCGCAACGGGCCCGAATCGCTTGCGGTGTCAGGGGAGATGATCCGCGAGCGGATCCCGAAGCTCACGTCACCGGAGCGGCGTCTGTCCGATATGGACGGTTGTGCCGTCGACGTGCAGATGGTCTCGCCTTCGCCCTCTCACTACCACTACTGGGCGGACCCCGAACTCGCCGGGGCGATCTCGTACGCGGCGAACCGGGCGGTGGCCGCGATGGCCGCCGCCGAGCCGCAGCGCCTCGGCGGGTTCGGCCTGGTACCCCTGCAACATCCGGATCTGCTCGTGAAGAACTTGGATGACGCGCTGGGGCTGGGCCTGGCCGGGGTCGAGATCGGGTCGTACGCGCCCGGCGTCGAGCTGTCCGACGAGCGGCTCGAGCCGTTCTGGGCGCGCGCCGCCGAAACCGGGGCCGTGGTTTTCCTGCACCCCTTCGGTTGTTCCCTCGACGAGCGCCTCGATCGGTTCTACCTGTCCAACACGGTCGGGCAGCCGGTGGAAAACGCCGTGGCGCTGTCCCAGGTGATCTTCGCCGGTGTCCTGGACCGTCACCCGGAGTTGAAGATCCTGGCCGCGCACGGCGGCGGTTACCTGCCAGGGCACCTCGGCCGGTCCGACCACGCCTGGCGGGTCCGGCCGGAGGCCCGGCGCTGTGCCGAGCCGCCGTCGCACTACCTGCGGCGGCTGTGGTTCGACTCGCTCGTGCACTCCCGGTCGGTGTTGCGCGGGCTCGTGGAAGCCGCCGGGCCCGACCGTGTCCTGCTCGGCTCCGACTATCCGTTCGACATGGGGGCGGCCGACCCGCTGGCCGCGCTCGGCGCGGCGGACCTCGGTCCCGAGGTGTACGGCGCGATCGCCGGCGGGAACGCCGTGAAACTGGGGCTCCGGCCCGGAGAGGTGAACCGATGGACCGCCTGATCACCCATCTGCGCCACGTGGACCTTGGTGTGCCCGATCTCGCCCGCCAGCGCGAGTTCTACACCGGGAACTGGGGGCTGACCGAGGTCGAGACCGACAGCGGCCTGTCGTTCCTCGCCGCGGAGGGTTCGCCCGAGCAGTACGTCGTCCGGCTGCGCGAAACCGCCGACAAGCGGATCGACCTCATCGCCTTCGGCGCCGCGACCCGTGCCGACGTCGACACGTTGGCTGCCCGGCTCACGGCCGACGGCGTCACGCTGGTGTCCGAGCCCGGCGCGGTGAAGACCCCGGGCGGCGGATACGGGTTCCGGTTCTTCGACAACGAGGGCCGGACCGTCGAGGTTTCCGCCGAGGTCGGGCTGCGCGTCCATCGCCGGATCGAGGAGGCCGAGTCGATCCCGGTGCGGTTGTCGCACGTCGTGGTCAACTCCGCCGACCCGGAGGGCACGGTGGCCTTCTACGAGCGGCACCTGGCGTTCGTCACCTCGGACGTGCTGATGCACCCGAGAATGGGAAACATGATGTGGTTCCTGCGCTGCAACGACTGGCATCACAGCTTCGCCGTCGCCAGGGGCCCGCACCCGTCGCTGCACCACGCCAGTTTCGAACTGCGGGGCATCGACGAGTACCTGCGCGGGACCGGACGGCTGCTCCGCGCGGGAGTGGCGAAGATCTGGGGCCCTGGCAGGCACAAGGCGGGCAACAACACCTTCACCTACTTCCTCGACCCGACCGGGAACACCGTGGAGTACACGACAGAACTGGACCGGCTCGACGAGGACAGCTGGCACCCGGGGCTGCACGACTTCTCCGATCCCGCGGTCTCCGACCAGTGGGGCACCGCCAACGCGATGGACGAGTTCGTGGCGGCCAAGTCGTTCAACGACCTCGACCGGGGCCTGTTCGTGGCGCCGCCGGTATGAGCGGCGCAGGCGACCTCGCCGCCCAGGTCGTGTGGCTTGTCGACCGGGCACTGATCGCCGACCTGCTCGTCGAGTTCGCGCGGGCGCTGGACGAGCGTGACTGGGACGCGTACGCGGCGACCTACGCCGAGGACGGGGTGTTCCGGATCGGGGACGCCGCCTGGCTTGAAGGGCGCTCGGCCATCCGGGCCGCGACGGTGAGCGAACGGGGCTGCGGCGCCTACGCGGGCACCTGGCAAGGCTCGTCGAACCATGCGATCACGATCACCGGCGACACCGCCACCACCCGTTCGTACCTGCACGGCCTCCACCTGCTCGGCGGCGGTTCGGCCGACCACGCCGACGGTGCCGGCTGGTACGACTGCGCGGTGCGGCGGACCGCTGGGGGCTGGCGCTTCACCGACGTGCGGATCACTGAGGTCTGGCACGCGGGCGAACCGCTCAGGCACGTGACGTCTCTCGACCCCGCACAGCCGGACGCGCCGAAGTGAGGTTCGCGACCGTCGAGGAGCCCGATGGTTCTCTCCGCTGCGGTGTCGTGATGGACGGCGTGCTCCACCGCTGTCCGCACGGCGTCACGGTGCTCGACCTGCTGCGTGGCGACGGGCTGGCCGACGCCGGTGCGGCCGCGCTCGTTTCGGGCGACACCGTCGCGCTGGCCACGCGCCGGCTGTTGCCGCCGGTGGCCGCCCCGACCGTGCGCGACTTCGTCGCCTTCGAAGAGCACGTCGAGGGTGTCGTGCGGTCTGTGTCCGGAGCCGCCGGGGTCACCCCGGCCTGGTACGAGGCGCCGACGTTCTACTTCGCCAACCCGTACGCGCTCATCGGCGCGCACGACGACGTCCCGGTGCCGCCCGGGTGCTCGCTGCTGGACTTCGAACTGGAGGTCGCGGCGGTGATCGGCCGCTCTGGAGCCGACTTGACACCGGAAGCGGCCCGCGAGCACATCGCGGGGTACACGATCCTCAACGACTGGTCCGCCCGCGACCTCCAGCGCCGCGAGATGCAGGTGAACCTGGGCCCGTGCAAGGGGAAAGACTTCGCCAGCACCCTCGGCCCGGTGCTGGTCACCGCAGACGAGCTGGCTCCTTTCCTTACCGCTGAGGGCTTTCTGGAACTGGGGATGACCGTGCGGGTCAACGGCACCGAGATCGGCCGCGACCTGCTTTCGAACATGGCTTGGCCGTTCGAAGACCTGGTCGCCTACGCCAGCCGGGGCACCGAGGTGCGTCCCGGCGATGTGCTCGGCTCTGGCACCTGCGGCAACGGCGGCTGCCTCGCCGAGCTCTGGGGCCGGAGCGGGACACAGGTGCCGCCGGCACTGCGCCCGGGAGACGTCGTGACCATGACGGTCGAGGGCATCGGCACCATCGCCAACACCGTCGTCACCGGCTCCGCGGCCCCACCGGTCACCCCCGCCCGAAGCCGCCCCCGCTCTCGGGTTCCGGGAAGTCCCTGAAGGCCACCATGACGGCGTCTAACGCCGTCATGGTGGCCTTCAGAGACTTCGAAAACGGGCCGTAAAGGTTACGTCCCACGCCCACTCGTGGAGGCGGTCGAGCGTTCGCAGTGCCGGCTGACACGCACCTTCCGAAGGCGCCCGGCTTGCTGCGCGGCGCCCAGTACGGCGCGTTGGAGCTGCTCGACGCGGGCTTCTTGTCACCTCACGACGGCCGGTCCGCGAGGCTTTTGTCACCGTGGTGAGCCTCGGTTCGGCGAAGTCGAAATTTTGTCACGCCGATACAGTATTGCCGCCTTTCTTGTACGACGCGCTCTCTATCTCCGTTAGCCC
This sequence comes from Amycolatopsis sp. H20-H5, assembly GCF_035828755.1. Classification (NCBI taxonomy): domain Bacteria; kingdom Bacillati; phylum Actinomycetota; class Actinomycetes; order Pseudonocardiales; family Pseudonocardiaceae; genus Amycolatopsis; species Amycolatopsis sp. H20-H5. The sequence goes on from NZ_JAYMZS010000012.1 coordinate 23,184, forward strand.
GTTCGGTGGAAAGGTCGGTCGTGGCCGTCTCGGGCACGACGCCCACTGCCGGACTTTTCGCCTGGCGCACGCCAGGGCTTTGTTACGTCGTCCGGGTAGCAGGGAGGAAAACCCTGAGTCGGCGTAACTCGGCGGAGCGGTGACGACCGCGCCCTCTCTTTTTGCCCGCACGGCCACTGTCCGTCCAGCCTGGAGGAAGGCGAATGTCAGCCATGACCGTACTTCTCAACCCGCCTGGTCCAGCCAGGAAACCCCACCAGCACTCCTTGTCCAGGGGGTGGCGCGCCACCCTCACCGTCTTTTTCGCGGCGGCGCTGGCGCTGAGCACGGGCACGGTGACGGCGGAGGCCGCCGCCAACCCGTATGAACGCGGACCGGCGCCGACCGTCGCCAGCGTCGAGGCCTCGACGGGGACGTTCGCCATCGCGACGGCCACTGTCTCGCGCTCGAGTGTGTCGGGCTTCGGCGGCGGCACGATCTATTACCCCACGAGCACCAGCGAGGGCACCTTCGGCGCGGTGGCGCTTTCGCCGGGGTTCACCGCCTCACAATCCAGCGTCGCGTGGTTCGGTCCGCGGCTGGCGTCCCAGGGTTTCGTCGTGTTCACCATCGACACGACGAGTCCCTTCGATCAGCCGGCCAGCCGTGGCAAGCAACTGCTCGCCGCACTGGACTACCTGACCGGGCAGAGCGCGGTGCGGTCTCGGATCGACAGCACGAGGCTCGGTGTGGGTGGCCATTCCATGGGCGGGGGCGGAACGCTGGAGGCGGCCCGCTCGCGGCCGTCATTGCAGGCGGCTGTGCCGCTGGCAGGCTACGACACCACGAAGAACTGGTCGAGCGTGTCGGTCCCGACCTTGCTCGTCGGCGCCCAGTCCGACACGACCGCCCCGGTGTCCTCGCACTCGATCCCGTTCTACACCAGCCTTCCGTCTACTTTGGACAAGGCGTATCTGGAACTGAGGGGCGCCAGTCACTCCGCTCCCACCAGGTCGAGCACGACCGTCGGCAAGTACGTGCTGTCCTGGTTCAAGCGGTTCATTGACAACGACACCCGGTACGAGCAGTTCCTATGCCCGTTGCCGACCGCGAACACGGCGATCTCCGACTATCGCGGCAACTGCCCCCACACTTCGTCCTGAGGCTTGCTTGCCGGGTCCCCGTCGCGCCGCGGGGGCCCGGCTTCCCGGCGCGCCGGGAAGCTCAGTGGGGATGGACTCGCTTGCGGCCACCGGCCGGGTTCGGCGCAGCCGATGGACGTGCAGGACGAGGTGCATGTCCAGGCGCTCCGACGGGTCGTCGAGCCGATCTGGCTGGACGCGTCGGCGAAGCCCGCGAAGTGGTGTCGTAGGTGTTGTTCGCGGGCTCGGGGCCCGAGCCGGATTTTCGGCGATCCTGACGATGTTATTCGTCACCGAGTGCCAAACCTTGTTCCGTATCGAAGGCTGATGATGGACTTCGATAGAACTGAACAACACCCCTGGAGCGCTGGATGGCTCACATTCCCCCTGCATGCTCAGTGCAGCTCTCGCCGTCGCCGCGGTGATCACCGCGCTGTCGGTCGTCGAGCCGACGGCCCAGGCCGCCGCCGACGATTTTTACGCTCCAGCGCCTTCGCTCCCGGCCGGGCAGAACTGTGACGTCGTCAAGACCTTGCCCTCGACGTACACCAGTCGCGGCGGCGCTGCGGGAGGTGTGTCGCCGAGTGCGCCTGAGGGAATCGCCGGCTCTTCGCAGGGAGGTGGCACTGCGGCCGAACTCGCATCGAGGTACGCACCGGAGCTCACCGTCGTCGGTAGGCACGCCGGTTTCGAGGGGTTCACGATTGCCGGGGTCAACGCCGCCTATTCCGAGTTGAATCTCGCTGACATGACCTACGAGCAGAGCAAACAGGCACTCCAGCGATTCCGTGGCTATTGTACTCTGGTCGCGGTACTCGGTTTAGCGTTCAAGAACAGTGTGACGCTGACCTTAGACGGCAGGCCGGTGTCTGCTCACCTTCCGCAGGAGCCCTGCGCCTCGGTGATCGCGGCACACGGTGTCTTCCTGCTCTTCGCTCACGCGTTGTCCGCCTCCGCCGCCGCGACCGACGGTGCCAACTGGTTCGCCGCCCAGTTTGCTGGGCAAACGCCCAGATCGAACTGCGGAAAATTCTGACAAAGAGAAAAGGAAAATTATCATGGATCTTCGCACATGCGTTACGACGCTCACATGCTCGGCGACGCTCGTCTGCGCCGCGGGTGTTGCGTTCGCCGTGCCCGCTGCAGCGGCCGTGTCCGCCGCGTGCTCCGACGTCGACGTCGTGTTTGCACGTGGCAGCGGCGAATTTCCGGGTCTCGGCATCACCGGCACGCCTTTTGTGAACTCGGTCAAGTCGCAACTGGCAGGTAAAAGCGTCTCGTCCTACGCGGTGAACTACGCCGCAGACCTGGCACAGACCAGTGCGGGAGCCGGGGCCACCGACATGACGAACCACGTGACGAGCACCGCTGCCAGCTGCCCGGCTACGCGGTTCGTCATCGGCGGTTACTCGCAAGGTGCCAGCGTCACCGACATCGCGGTAGGGATCCAGACGAGCCTCGGCAGCGGCAAGGTCATCCCGACCGAACTCGCATCACGGGTGGCGGCTGTCGGCGTGTTCGGCAATCCGTTGCGGCTCTTCCGGCAGAACATTCCGCAGAACAGCCCGCTGTACGGTGCGAAAGCCATCGATCTGTGCAACACCGGCGATCCGGTCTGTGGTGCCGGTGTCAACTTCTTGGCACACCTGACTTACGGTTCGAACGGCAGTACGACGACCGCGGCCACCTTCGCGGCTGGCAAGGTGAACAGCTAAGTGCACGCCTGACGACGGGCCGTGGTTCTCACTACTGAAACAGGCCACGGCTCGTTGTCAGGCAACACGGTGATCCCACCGTGAATTCCCGCTGGTGGGGGGAAGCGTGCCGATGAGAAATTCTGCCGTTGTTTTCCTGGTCGATGACCACGGCCATACCGGGCGACCGGGACAGGCTGTTGAGCGGCTGCCGCATCCGTGGGTTTTCCGAATCCGGTCCGGGTTGCGTTCGAGGAGGTGGGCGGACCAGGTTCCCGCGACTCCGCGCTATTCGCATTTTGCGGAACTTATCTGCGCAAAATGGGTAGGATCGCGAGCGAAGCTCGAGTAAGTTATATTGCTAATATCGTGATTGTTGCGGTGTCCAGGCCGCGCACGTCGCGCCTGTAGGCCTTGTAGTAGGTCTCTGTCGCGAGGTGGTTCCGGGGATGCCGGGCTCGGTGGTGGCGCTCACCACCGAAGAGCGTGCCGCGATCTGTGGAACCCGGCGGCGGGCGCGGGCGTGAGTGGATGCCGTGCCGCCGGGCTGGGATGGCCCGGCGTGCAGCCTCCACTGCACGGCGAGCCATCTCGGCTGTCTTCGTCGGTCGAGGGTATCGGGGCGGGCACGGTCAATGTAGAAGGTCAGGCAAACTGAATACAGTATGGCCAGATTGCATGCAATACTGTGCCCATGGCCCGGCCACCGCTGCGCAACGACCTCATCGAGGAGATCACTACCCGCGTGCTAGACGGCCGGCTCGCCGCCGGCGCCCGGGTCAACGAGGTGCACCTGGCCCGCGAGCTGAGCGTCAGCCGAACGCCGCTGCGGGAGGCGCTGATCGGGCTCGCCGGCCGCGGTCTGCTGACGGCCGAACCGGGTCGGGGGTTCCTGGTGCCGCCATTCGATCCGGACGAGGCTCGGCGGCTCTACACGCTGCTGGCCGAGCTCGAAGCGCTCGCGCTGCGCTGGACGTCGCCGCTGGAGCTGGCCGGGCTGCCGGACGCGGTCGACGCCGTCGCCGACGAGATGGTCGCGGCGCTGGAACGCGGCGCAGATCTGTCCGAAGTGGACGACCGGTGGCACGCGCTGCTGCTGTCCCGCTGCCCGAACCCGCACCTGCTGCGGCTGATCGAGCAGACCAAGCCGCTGCTCAAGCGGTACGAATGGTGTTACTTCGGCGGCGTGCCCCGCGCTGGGGAGAGCATCGGCGAGCATCGCCGGATCGCCGCGGCGCTGCGCGAGGGCGACCTCTCGGCCGCGTCCGCAATGCTCGTCCGTAACTGGGTGAGCACCGTGGCCTTCCTGCGGAAAGACAACGGCGACCAGTGTGCGTCCGAGTGACTCGCCTCTCGGCGGCATTGGCTGTGCGGCACCTCGCGGCCAGTGGAGGGTCTGGGCGCGGTGAGATCGTCCGCCAGGTGTGCTGAGGTGGCTGGCGCCGAAGATACTGGGGTCACCTGTGCCGAGGTGGGTGACGGTCACGAGCCCGAGATCCGCTGCCGGGTTCCGCTCCGGATGCATGGGAAAGAGGGTCGCCGGTGCGGGAACCCGGGCGGGGTTCGGGACACTGCTGGTTTCACCGGGACCGTGATCGTACTGGGTGTGCTGCGATGGGCGCGGTTCGTACTGCTCACCGCGCGATTCTTCGGTCGGCGTGCATCATGATTGCGGAAAGACTTCTGCAAATTTCGGATTGGCGGCTGGAGATTGGACCGGCGGCAATCCTATTCGTAATGATTGGGCGATTTGTACGTTTAAGCACGCCAGGGCTTTTGTGTTCCTTGCGGTCTGGTGGTCGCAGTGGTCGGTTATCCCGGCAGGTGAGAGCTTCGCGCTGCTGAGCCAGCGAGACGGCGGCACTCAGCCTCTTCTTCACTGTGCTCATCTGTTGCTCCGCCTGTATTGCGGGCGCGGACCCGACGGGCCTCGCTCCCGCGGGTCGCATCGCAACAGTAGCGTTTGCACCCTCTGTTCAGTGCTTCGGGAAGAGGGCGCAAACAATGCAGTTCACCATTACTACTCTGATTGGGGTTCTTGACCGTGGCTCGTTCCGATGGCCTGGTCTCTGCTCCCGTGGCACCGCGGGGCGGTACATATCAGACATGTCCGCTGCCGTAAATTCGTTTGCTGGAAGCATTCAGTGGTGTTGCCGGGCAGTGTCAGCAAGCCGATGAACCCGCCGATCTCGCCGGTTGCCGGTTCTCGTGTGCCCACGAAGCCCGCGGGGTCGCCCGCGTCAGCACCGGATCGCATATTACTGCCGAGCAGTGAGGCCGTGGCGAGTTCAGGGGTCCGATGCCGGCCCGAAGACAACTCCTCGACACGGTCAGTGAGACGCCCCGTGATCGTCTGTCCACTTGCGTGCCAGGGTCTGTCGTGAACCATGCTCCCATCCTGACAGTGAACGTCAACCAGCATGGTGGGCCCTGCTCGCCTTCAGCATGTTGCGGACACCCACTTCGGCAAAAGCGAACTGTCGGTCGGCGCGAGGTGCTGGGTAACATTCGCCGGGTCGGCGGGGTCGCCTACCCGGTCGTCCTGCCGGATGCGGAACGCCCGAGAGGAGTGCCGGTGACTCGGCGAACCCGCACTTGAACTTCGGCTTCGGCTTCGGACGCCATTACTGCCTGGGCGCACAGCTGGGTGCCGCCATGCTGGCGGTCGGCCTGGTCACGCTCCTGCGCAGGTTTCCCGCGTTGAGACTGGCGGTGCCGGAGACCGAACTGCGCTGGCGGCACGGGATGGCGGTCCGCGGCCCGGTGGAACTGCCGGTCAGCTGGTGAGGATCCGGTCGGCAAGGTCCAGGCGGTTCTTCGCACGACCGGCTTCCGTGGCTCTTCGGCCAGCGATCGCACGACGGCGCGGACACCGCCGGAACGAGCACGACGACGGAGGGATGGCATGAGCAGCGCGATCGTGGTCGGCGGTGGGCCCAACGGGCTGGCCGCGGCCGTTGCCCTGGCTCGCGAAGGGGTGGACGTCACCGTGCTCGAGGCCGCCGACGAGGTTGGCGGCGGCGCTCGGTCGAGCGAGGCCATCATGCCCGGCCTGGTGCACGACCACTGCTCGGCCTTCCACCCGATGGCCGTGGGCTCGGCGTTCTTGCGAGAACTGGGACTTGACCAGTACGGGCTGTCCTGGGCGTGGCCCGAGATCGACTGCGCACATCCGCTCGATGGTGACGACGCGGCTCTGCTGTACCGGTCGGTCGAAGCCACGGCGGCGGGGCTTGCCGGCGACGGCGTTCGCTGGTCGCGTGCGTTCGCCCGGCCGTCGGCGAAGTTCGACACGCTGGCCGAGAACATCATGGGACCTCTCCTGCGCGTGCCCAAGAACCCGTTGACACTGGCACGGTTCGGGCTGCCGACCCTGGTGCCAGGCTCGGTCTTCACCCGCTTCTTCGCGACCGAAAAAGCGCGAGCGCTGTTCGGCGGCATCGCCGCGCACGCGTTCCGGCCACTGCACTATCCGATGACCGCTGCGATCGGGTTGGGCATCGTCACGGCGGGCCACCGTCACGGCTGGCCGGTCGCCGTGGGTGGCTCCGGCGCGATCACCACCGCACTGGCTCTTCTGCTGCGGGAACTCGGGGGGAGGATCGAGACCGGCGTCCGGGTGCGGTCGGCAGCCGAGTTGCCCCCCACCGATCTGACGATGTTCGACCTCGCACCGGATGCGGTCGCGGAGATCCTCGGTGATCGCCTGCCGCGGCGGGTCGCCCAGGCTTACCGCGCGTACCGGCACGGCCCGGGTGCGTTCAAGGTCGACTTCGCCGTCGAGAGCGGGGTGCCGTGGATGAACGACCAAACGCACCGTGCCGGGACGGTCCACCTCGGCGGACCGTTTGAAGAGGTCGCGGCGGGCGAGCAGGAGATTCACCGCGGCCGGATGCCCGAGCGGCCCTTCGTCCTCGTAGGTCAGCAGTACCTGGCAGACCCCGGAAGGTCCGCGGGCGACGTCCATCCTTTGTGGACTTACGCACACGTCCCGCACGGGTACACCGGGGATGCCACAGAGGCGATAATCCGCCGGATCGAACGGTCTGCCCCGGGCTTCCGTGACCGGATCGTCGGGACCGCGGTCCGCTCGACCACAGAGCTGGCCCGGTACAACCCGAACTACGTCGGTGGCGACATCATGACCGGCTCCAAGGACATCCGGCAACTCGTGTTCGGTCCGCGCACCACCCTGTGGCCATACCACGTCCGTATCCCCGGTATGTACCTCTGCTCGGCGGCCACTCCGCCAGGCCCGGGAGCACACGGGATGTGCGGCGCGAACGCCGCCGAAGCCGCGCTGCGCTATCTGCGGCGGATCGGCTGAAGTGGCTGCGGCTCGGTTCCCTGCTAGCAGGCGGAGCGGGCACGTCGTCCGCGCTTCACCGACGTGCTGAGGCACGTCGAACGCTGGCCCCGTGCGTCTCTGGGGGCGTCGCGCGCACGGGGCCGGCGGTCAGGTCGGTGTGGTTGGGTTCAAGCCCGGTGGCACCGACTGCCGGTAACGCTACGCGCGAGGTTTGCCGGGAAGCTACCGGCAGTCGCCCAAGACCGGCTCCGCCAACGGCGGACGGGCTCCCGTAAAACAGCGGACAGCCGCCTGCCATTGCGCGGATTTTCATCGCCTGTGCTTACTTGACAGTATTGAGTCAAGGTTCGCAGTGAACATGGCGTCCAAGTTACGAGGTCGTGAATTATCCGCCTTCGTCTGCTGGCCGAGCCGAAATCTGGCCGCCCTCGGCAATCCGTGCTGCCGATGATTATGGCAGCGTCCGAAAATCAGCCACATCCTGAGGTTCGATGTCGGCCGCCGAATGTACTGTGCGCTCGTTTTCCGGAGATCGCGGAGTGCGCGGACGTGCAGGTATGCGGTCTGCTGATGGTCGGGGTACTTGTGGTCACTGGCGGGAGTGGGAGCTATGTTCGAATTTGCGCCTTGGGCAGGGTTCAATTGTGCTGCCTGCGCCGGACATGGTTGCGATCAAGAAATCCTCAGCTTTTCGGTGGATGTGGCGTGGAAATCACTCACCTAACCTGAGTCCACTCTTAATCCGGTAAAGGTTCACGAAGGGAATGCCATAATGAAGGCCATTGAAGCTTCTGCCAAGGTCAACGCCGATAAGCTCAGCCCCCTGGTTTATGCCGATGGATCTCAGCTGATCGCCTGCACGCCGGCCCTTGTCGGCGCGGCGGTTTTCGCGGCGGCCACCTACGTGGCGGTCGCCTTCCGGACCGGCTACGACGCTGCGGCGGACCAGCACGACGCTGTCGACCCCGGCAGCGAGCAGATGACCGTGGGTGACCTGCTGCACGTCCTCCGCGAGTCGCGCTGACGAGAACATTTGTCCTGACAGCTGGCCAATTCTCTGCCATCCCTGGCAGAGAGCCATTTCAGAAAAGGTAGATGACATGAACCGAATCGAAAGTGCCGCCGGCCTGCACGCTGCGGACCTCACGCTGATGGAAGCCCAGCTTCCTTCGTCGGGAGTGAGCTGCACGCCCACGGTCGCGCTCGCTGTCCTGGTCGGTACCGCCGCCGGTTACGCCGTTTGCCGTGCCATTCTCGCGGCGGTCGACCCCAACGTGCCGGATTCGCCGGGACAGGTGGCCGAAAACGGGATGCCGGTGGGCGACCTGCTGCACACCCGGCATGCCGCGGTCGCCAGCATCTAGTTGGCGCGGCTTCACAAGCATCAGGACGGGTTTCCTGCCATAGGGTGCCAGCAGGGCCGAACCCACGCTTGGCTGCGCGATGGGACCAAGTGCCGACGCGACAGTCAACGAGAGAATCGCCGAATTTCCTGGTGTGCCGGAGAGTGTCAGGCACCTCCGGCACACCAGGTGGTCACCATCGCGTCCGGCTAAGGTGAGGTGAAGGTTGTCGAACAAGAGCGTTGAGCGGATCGAGCGTACGCTGCGAGAGACAGAGGTCGTCGCGGCCACCGGGATCATCCTCAGTTCTTTGGAATACCTGTGCCAGCCCCAGGTGTTCGAAAAGAAGGGCGGGTTGCTGAGTTGGGACGTCGGCCGTACACGTTTGCGGTCCACAGCGCATCGCAGGGCGGACTTCCTCGACGCGGCGTTCAACCCCCCGGGGATCCACGCGCTGGTCGCTCTCCGGCTCACCGCCGCGGTTCTCTCGGCTGTTCCCGGAACGAGTTCTCGGGTGCGGGCCACCGCTGCGTCGTATCTCGCGGTGACCAACGTGGCAATGCATGTCCGCAACTCCTACGGTGGCGACGGATCCGACCACATGAACGTGCTGGTGCACTCCGCGCTCTCGGTCGCGCGGTGGTTCCCCAACGACAAGCGCGTCCAGGAGATCACCACACTCTTCCTCGCCGCGCAGGTTTGCCTGTCCTACGCCGCCGCCGGTGCCGCGAAGCTGATTTCGCCCTACTGGCGTGATGGCACGGCGATGTCGGGGATCTTCCGAACACGTACCTATGGGCACCGACTTGCCCACAACCTGCTGGCCAAGTATCCGGCGCTGGCCAAGGTCGGCGGCTGGGGAGTGATCGCCGGCGAGCTTTCCTTCCCCCTGGTCCTGGTGGCCAACAAGCCGATAGCCAAGGCGCTGCTGGCCACCGGAACCGCCTTCCACATCGGCAACGCCGTGTTCATGGGGCTCAATCGCTTCGTCTGGGGCTTCGGCGCGGGTTACCCGAGTATCGGCTACCACGCTCGAGCCCTGTCGAAAGCAGCGGTCAAGTGATGAGGGGCACGGTGAGCCGACCACAGGTGGGCTGGGCGCCGGTCTCCGGTACTCGGTGTAGCGGCAGTGAAGGTGAGGTCGGGCCATGAAACGCGCCTTCGAGATGCCCGCCGCGATCGGACTGGTCGCGCTTGCCGGTGCGGCGGCGGTGATCGGCGGTCGGCGGTCGGCGGTTCGCCAGGACCATCGTGATGACGAGCTGTTTCCAGGTATCGGCTCGCGGGTCGAAGTCGGCGATCTGCTGATGCACGTGCGTGTCCTCGGCCAAGAACATCGCGGCCTGCCGACGGTGGTGTTCGAAAACGGCATGTCGTCGCCGCTGGAACTGTGGGGCTGGATCCAGCCGGAGGTCGCCGAGGTCACCCGCACGGTTGCCTACGACCGCGCGGGACTCGGGTGGACTCCCTCTCACAAGTCATCGCCCACCGCCGAACAGGTATCGACCGACCTCGAGCGGCTGCTCGAGGTTTTGGACTGCCCGGGGCCCTACATTCTCGTAGGCCACTCCTTTGGTGGTCTGCTCATCCGTCACTTCGCTCATCGAAGGCCCGACCAGGTGGCCGGCCTGGTGTTGGTCGATTCGGCCCACCCAGACCAGTTCGACCGCTCGTCGCGACAACGGCTCGGACTTTCGCCGACGCTCAGCATCACCCGCCAGCGCGCTATGTTGATGTCGTTCGGTTTGGCGAGGAAGAAGTCTGCCGAAGAAACCTCGTCGTTGACCAAGGGGTTGCCCGGGGAACTGGTCGCCCCGGCCAAGGCGCGTTTGCGGTCGGCCCGCACCTGGCGAGGCACCGCGGCGGAAATGACCGCCTGGGTGGAGCACATCAACCCGGAGATCCGCAAGGTCGTGACGCCGGCGCACTGCCGGCTGGCGGTCGTCACGGCGGGTGCCTCTGTCGAGGCCGACCCGATCCATGGTGTCCTTCAGGAGGAACTCGCCGGGCTCGTGACCGGGAGCAAGCACGAAATCCTGGCGAACGCCGAGCACATGGGTCTGCTCACTGATCGTGAAAACGGCCACCTGGTGGCAAAGGTCATTGAAGAGATGGTGCTGTCTTTCGGGGGCAAGCAGCCGTCGCAGCAAGGAGCATAGGATGACACACTCGGTTGGCAAGCGTGTTGCCGAAGTGGTCGTGGGTGCCTTCTTCGGGTCTTGGTTTTTAGCGACGTTCTTGTCCCAGGACCCGCGGCGCAAGTTCGAGAAGATTCGGCAGCAGGACCGGACCGGCGCCATCATTCCGGACTGGAGGTTTTTCGCCCCTCGTCCTGGTATGCACGACAATCACGTGCTCACGCGCGACGAACTGCCCGACGCCTCCATGACGGAATGGCGAGAGGTGACGAGCCCGCGGGACCGCAAGCTGCTGGACGCAGTCTGGTTCGTCGGGCGACGTGGTGAAAAGGCAATCACGGACGCCGCGTCCGGTTTGATGATGTTCACTGCGAACAATACGGAAAAGAAGGAAGCCATCCAGGTGACCATTCCGTACTTGACTCTTCTGAACTACATCACGCACGGAATAGATCACCACCCGGACGCCAAGCGCACACAGTTTCTCATAGCCACCTCGGATGGCTATGCGGAGCAGGAAGAGCCGACGATGATGTTCCTGTCGAACTTGCATCCGATTGACTAAGGCAGGGCGTGTCGATGTGCCGCGGGGCTGACGCGATCCGGGTGCGCGTTCTTCTTTGTGCGCCACTCGACGCGGACGCGGAGAATTGGCGCCAGGTGCTGCGATCGGCTCCCGACATCGTGTCGGTGACCGGCGTCACGGACACGCTCGAATTCGCCCCGCACGAAGTTGCGGAAGTGAAGACCGTTGCGGTCGTGCATCGCAGTGCCGGCCGGAAGGCCATTGAGGGGTTGGCCGCGTCCGTTCGGGAGTCCCGTGGTGGTGTCATCGTTTTCGGTGAAGGGGTGGAGGCGGTAGCGGAGAGCCTGTTCGCCCTTGACGCCGGCGCGTACGGCTACATCGGCGCCGATCGGCCGGTCGAACAGTTCGTCACGGCGATCCGTGCCGTGGCCGGTGGTTACGTCTTCATGCCTGCCGGGCAGTTGAATTTCCTCGCCGATAGGATCGCTGACCTCCCCACGGTTAAGCGGGACCTGGTGAACAGTCGCAAGCTGACGCGCCGGGAATTCGATGTGCTCGGCGGCATGGCGCGCGGACACTCGAACGCCGAGATCGGCCGGAACCTGTTCATCTCGGAATCGACCGTGCGTACTCATGTGCTGGCGATCTTGCGCAAGCTGGGTGCGCGCAACAGAACGGAGGCCGTGCTGCTCGCGGGTGGAGCCGGAATTCGGCCGAACACTAAGTGAATCGTTTCAGCATCTTCGCAACGCGGGCACTGTCCTTTGAATTAGGTATTTTGGTGGAGTCGCCACGGTTTGTGACGATGCTACTGTTCTGATCAGCGGCCAGTCGGAGTCGACAGCAACGTTGCTGTCAATGTTTCCTTGATTTGATTGCTGTTGCAACGGAAACGCCATGCTCGGTGAATTCGGTCGCCAGTTGGGAAGGAGAAGCATCGTGAACCGTATTGAGGTCGCTGTTTCGCGTCAGGTTTCCGCTGGAGCCATCACCCCGCTTGAGCCGGGTACCGGTATCGACCCGGTCGCCTGTACACCCGTCACGTTCGCCGCGATTTCGCTTGCTGCGGCGGTTTGCGCGTACTACGCAATCCGGGACTGCGGCGCTGGCTACATGGAGCTTGACGGGAACGTCGACATGGGCGGAATGGAGCGCGGAGCAGACCAGATGTCGGTTGGTGACCTGACCGATGTGATGCGTTCTTCCACCGCACGGTAGCCGAGGTATCTGTTCCTCGGTAACAATAGTGAATTGTGGCAAAGGAGAAGTCCGTGAATCGTGTTGAAGTATCCGCCGCGAAGTTGGTGCCGACCGGAATCATTTCTCCGCTTGAATGCGGTGCCGGTGTGACGCCGGTCTCCTGTACGCCTATCGCGCTCGCCGCGGTCGCGGTCGCCGCGGCGGCGTGTGCGTACTACGCAGTCCGGGACTGCAGTACGGGCTACATGGACGAACGGAACCTCGAGGTCAATCGAGAGCAGGTCGGAGCGGAGAATCTGTCCGCAGGTGATTTGATCGACGGGATGCGCTCCGTATTTGCCGGGTAGTCGCCGACGGCGGTCTGCGGATTCACGACGAGCCGGTACGCGACGGAAGTCGGTCCCGGGGCAATGAAGTGGGCGGCCATCGGGTCGCGGGCCGTGGCTTGAGAAGAAGTCCCCGGTCCGCGACTCGAGGTGCCCTCGATGGGTTTGACAGGGTGGAATATGCGAAGCCGTTTGACGACATCGGTGCTGGGACAGATCGGCGCGGGTGAGGTGGAGCCGCTCGAAGTTCTCGTGCGGCCAGGGTACTTCGATGGTGACGACGCGGCAGCCGGGGCCGCGACCGCGGCGGTCGCGGTCACCGTGGGCGGCGGGGCCTGCGGACACCAGGCCCGGGGCGATGGATTTTCCGATCTCGGCGCGTTGTCGAGCAGCTCGTTGATCGAACTGAAGCGTAGTGCGGCATAGAGACATCGGAGCTCGGTGGTGCGGCCCAGCGGCCGCTCCGCCGAGCGACGATCTTGTTCCTGGTCGGATCATGGTTACGAGGCCCTTCGAAGGGCCGCACGGGGAGAGGGCGTGCCAATGGCCGCGAGGCCGTCAGTAGCCGGCGTATCGCTGCAGGACCTTCGGGAGGCGCTCAGTGCGGCTTTCCCGGCCACCAAGACCTCCGATCGATCGAGCTATTCGCGGGAAGACTGGTTGTTGCTCGGACAGCTCGGCTTGCTGGGCGCCTCGGTTCCGGCGAAGCTGGGCGGAGGCGGCCTGAACGCCCAAGCGACGGCGGAGCGGTTCGCGGTCGCCGGCGAGGTCGGACACGACACCGGCTTGCTGTTCGCCGCGGCCGCACAGCTGTTCGCTTGCGCGATGCCGTTGGCCGAGTCCCGCCCGACCGAGGTGATTGGGCGATGGCTGGCCGCGATGTGCGCGGGTGACGCGATCGCCGGGAACGCCATGACCGAGGCGGACGCCGGTTCCGACACCTCGCGGATCGCGACCACCGCCACCCGCGTCGGAGGCGGCTATGTGCTGGAGGGAACGAAAAGCTGGGTCAGCAACGGCCCGGTGGCCGACGTGTATCTCGTCTACGCCAAAACCGACGTGACGGCGGGCCATCTGGGTATCACGGCGTTTCTTGTCGAGCGAACTGACGACGGTGTGCGGCCCGGCCGTGCCCACGAAAAGGCCGGGCTGCGGTCGTGCCCGGCCGGCCCCCTGGACTTGCGGAGCTGTTTCGTGCCGGATGAGCGCGTGGTGGGCCCGGCCGGTGCGGGCGCCGCGCTGTTCGCTCGCTCGATGCTGTGGGAGCGCACCTGCCTTTTCGCCATTTACGTCGGTCTCCAGCAGCGCCTGGTCGACCGCTGCGTGGCCCACGCCAGGAGCAGGCGCCAGTTCGGCCGGCCCATCGGCGACTTCCAGGCGGTCGCTGACCGGATCGTGGGGATGAAGCTGCGCCTCGAGACCGGGCGGCTGCTGCTGCGGCGGGCCGGTGCGGCTCTGGACGAGGAACCAGACGGTGCCGAGGACGTCGCCGGCTGGGTCGCCATGGCCAAGCTCACGATCTCCGAGGATGTCGTGGCCTCCGCGCTGGACGCGGTGAATCTGTTCGGTGGTGCCGGTTACCTGCGCGACGAGCTGGTGGAGCTGGTGCTGCGCGACAGTCTGCCCGCCACCATTTTTTCCGGTACTTCGGATATTCAGCGCCGCGTCATCGCGCGAGGGCTGGGCCTGTGAACCTTCGGGATCTCGTGTCGGACGGCGCCCGGAGTCAGCCTGACTCGTCGGCCGTCGCCGACTTGACCACCGTGCTCACCTACGCCGAACTCGACGCGCGCGCCGACGCCGTCGCCGCGGCGCTGTACGCCCGCGGTGTCCGCCTCGGCGACCGTGTGCTGCTCTGGGCCCAGAAGACCGTCGACCTGGTCGCGATCATGCAGGGGGTGTTGCGGATCGGCGCAGTCTACGTGCCGGTCGGACCGTCGAACCCGCCCCACCGGGTGCGGCGGGTCATCGACGACTGCCGGCCGGTCCTGGTGGTCGCCGACCGGGACCTCGCCACCGAAGTCTGGGTGGCCGGACCGGCCGAGCTTTGCGAACGCCGCGGCGATCCGTCGCCGCCGGCGGTGGCCGTCACCCCCGACGGCCCCGTTTACATCCTCTACACGTCCGGTTCGACCGGCGTGCCCAAAGGCGTGGTCCTTTCTGACCGCAACGCGATGGCTTTCGTGGAGTGGGCGACCGCTACCGTCGGTGTGCGGGGTGACGACCGCTTGGCCAACCACGCTTCGTTCAACTTCGACCTGTCGGTGTTCGACCTTTACGCCGCGTTCCGGGCGCGCGCGAGTGTCCACCTGATCCCGGAAACGCTGGCGCAGGTCGCTCCGCTGCTGGTCGAGTTCGTGCTCGAACGCGAGATCACCGTCTGGTACTCGGTGCCGTCCGTGCTGATGCAGATGATCGAGTCGGGCGGCTTGCTCGACCGGGGCCCAGCCGGATTGCGGGCCTGCGTCTTCGCCGGCGAGCCGTTCCCGCTCGGGGCTGTGCAGCGGCTGCGTGCCGCCTGGCCGTCCGTGGCGATGTTCAACTGGTACGGACCAACCGAAACCAACGTCTGCACCTCCTACGAGGTCACCCGGTCGGACCTGCGGCGAGCTGACCCGCTGCCCATCGGCCGCGCCTGCTGCGGTGACACGGTCGCGCTCGCCGGCGACGACGAAATCGTCGTCACCGGCCCCACCGTGATGCTGGGCTACTGGGGGCGCGAGCCACACCGCGGGCCCTATCGCACCGGCGATCTCGGCCGGTTCGATGCCACCGGCAACTTGCACTACTCGGGCCGGCGTGACGACCTGGCGAAGGTGCGCGGCCACCGCGTCGAGCCCGGCGAGGTCGAAGCCGCGTTGTCGCTGCACGACGACGTCGAACGAGTCGTGGTCCTCGTGGTCGGCGACGGGCCTGATGCGCGGCTTCACGCGGCGGTTCGCCCTCGCGGCGGGAGCCGGCCCGATCTCGCCGGGCTGCGCCGGCACTGCGCAGAACTGCTGCCTCGCTCCATGCTCATCGACGCCGTCCATCTCGTTGATCAGCTGCCGCTCAACGGGAACGGGAAAGTCGACAGGCGTGGGTTGGCTCGCGACCTGCTTCTTGCTTCTACCACCGGAGGTGTCGGATGACGACCGAATTGCGGCAAAGCTGGGAGGCCTATTGGGGCGAAGTCGCTCAAGCGGGCGAAACGGCGCTCTTCGATTCGCCGTCGGCCACGGCGGCCGCGGTTCACCTGCGGCGCTGTATGCCCCATGTCGACCCCGCTCTTCCGATCATCGATCTCGGTTGCGGCAGCGGACGGCAGACCGTGCGGCTCGCCGAGTCGTTCACCCGCGTGATCGGTGTCGACATCGCCGAGCCCGCTTTGGCGATCGCCCGGCGCGACAACGCCGCCGCCAATGTCGAATACCGGCAGGTCGATCTCCTCGAGGACGCCGCGGTCGCGGCCTTGGCCACCGAATTGGGCGAGGTGAACGTTTACGTCCGGAGTGTGCTGCACCAGCTGTCATCGGACCAGCAGCAACGGGTGCTGCGTGGTGTCGCCGTGCTCCTCGGGCACCGCGGTGTCCTCATCGTCCACGAGCTGACCACGCTGACCCGCTGGGTGATCCGGTCGTTCATCGAATCCGAAGAGGCCGCGCCGGTGAAGTTCGCGCGGCTGCAACGCCACTTCGGCATGAGTGCTGCGACTCTGCAAGACGAGGATCGGCAGCTCGACGTCCTCCTGACCCGCCACGGCCTGCACGTCATCGAGTCGGGCGACGACACGCTGCAGACCACCCAGCTCGACGCTGACGGCGCACCCATCGAACTGCCCACCGCCTGGGCGCTGGCCCGCAACCCGCTCAGCTGAACCGACGACCGCCGACAACCGAACCGTCTGGAGTAGAAGCATGTCTGCTAGCACCGAGGAATTCACCAAGATCCGCGACCGGATCATGGCCTTTGTCCGCGACGAGCTGGCCGGTACCACCGAGCGTGACCGGGTGACGGCGACGACCCCGCTCCTGGAGGCCGGGATTCTCGACTCCTTGGGCACCACGCAACTGATCACCTGGCTTCGTGTCGAGATGGGGGTGAAGGTGCCGCCGATGGAGATGACCGGGAAGAACTTCCGGGACGTGGACCGCATCACCGACCTCGTCGTCGCCCTGCGCGCCACCGTCTGACCAGGTCACCAAGTTCAGGAGGAGGGAATACCGACGATGACCAGTACCCATACAGTGACAGGCCGTGACATCGACTTCGACGTCGTGGTGATCGGCGGCGGGCCGGCCGGCTCGACCGCGGCGTCCTACCTGGCCAAAGCCGGACTGTCCGTGGCCGTGTTCGAGAGCGAGGTCTTCCCGCGCGAGCACGTGGGTGAGTCGCTGGTGCCGGCGACCACGCCGGTCCTGCTCGAGATCGGGGCGATGGACAAGATCGAGGCGGCTGGGTTCCCCCGCAAGTACGGTGCGGCCTGGACGGCGGCCAACGAAGGCGGGATCGACCCACTCGGGTTCCGCGTGAGCGAACACGGTTTCGGCACCGCCGACGTGTTGTTCGGCGAGCGCCCCCAGCCCGGCGTCGACCGCGAGTACACCTTCCACGTCGATCGCGGCCGGTTCGACCTCATCCTGCTCAAGCACGCCGAGAGCCTCGGTGCGAAGGTGTTCTCCGGCGTCCGAGTGGGCGGAGTCGACTTCACCGAGCAGGACCGGCCGGTCGTCGAGGTCGGGATGGGGCCGGCGCGGACCACGGTCCGCGCTCGCATGGTCGTCGACGCCAGCGGCCGTTCGACGTTGCTCGCGCGTCAGCTCAAGGTCAAGGTGCCCGACCCGGATTTCAACCAGTACGCCGTGCACACCTGGTTCGAGGGCCTCGACCGGACCGCGCTCACCGACAGCGACCACCAGGCCGACTACATTTTCGTCCACTTCCTCCCGCTGGAGGACACCTGGGTCTGGCAGATCCCGATCAGCGACACCGTCACCTCTGTCGGCGTCGTCACCCAGAAGTCCCGTTTCAAGGAGGCCAAGGATGACCTCGAAGGGTTTTTCTGGAACTCCGTGGCGAGTAGGCCATTGTTGCTCGAGGCGCTCAAGCGGACCAAGCGGCTGCGTCCGTTCAAGGCCGAGGGCGACTACAGCTACGGCATGCGCAAGGTCGCCGACGACTCGATGCTCCTGGTCGGAGACGCTGCCCGGTTCGTCGACCCGATCTTTTCCAGCGGTGTGTCGGTGGCGATGAACAGCGCTCGTCTCGCCTGCACCGACATCATCGCGGCCGCCGAGACCGGCGACTTCCGCGCGCACCGGTTCGACACCTACGTTGGAAAACTCCGGCGTGGGGTGTCCAACTGGTACGAGTTCATTTCGATCTACTACCGGCTGAACATCCTGTTCACCGCGTTCGTGCAAGACCCGCGGTACCGGCTGGACGTGCTCAAGCTGTTGCAGGGGGACGTTTACGACGACGAAGAACCCAAGGCGCTGGTCGCGATGCGCGAGTTTCTCGCGGCGGTCGAAAACGACCCCACGCACTTGTGGCACGACAAGCTGGGCAACCTGCGCGTCTCCCAGGAGTCGAAGTGCCTGTTCTGAGCGGCGTGCGCTGGTGACCGAAGCCGCGGGGCATGTTCGCCTCCTGCTGGCGGTGACGGTGGTGATCCTGGGGGTCCAGGCGCTGGGCTGGCTGTTCAACCGCCTGCGCCAGCCGCGCGTACTGGGTGAACTCGTCGCCGGCATCCTGCTCGGACCGAGCCTGCTCGGACTCATCGCACCCGTGGTCCAGAGTTACGTTTTCCCGGAACAGGTCGTCGAGCAGATGAACAGCATCGCTCAGCTCGGGCTCGTCCTGTTCGTCATGCTCGTCGGCCTGGAAGTCGACCTGACCGGCCTTCGCGGCAGTGGCCGCACGGTGTTCCTGGTCGCCAACGCCTCGGTGGTGGTGCCGTTCGGTCTCGCTTTCGCGTTCGCGCTGATTATCCATCCGACTTTCGGCGGCGGCGCCGGCTCCGTTGAATTCGCGGTCTTCCTGGGCGCCAGCATGGCGGTGACGGCCTTACCTGTGCTCGCGCGCATCCTGCAGGACGTCGGACTCGAAAAGACCCGTATCGGACGCATCAGTCTGCTCTGCGCCGCACTCAACGACGTCATGGCCTGGCTGCTCGTCGGTGTCGCCACCGTGCTGGCCGGGGCCGGACAACCGGCGGGCATCGTGCGGACCTCCCTGTTGACGGCCGGATTCGCACTGGTCATGGCGTTCGTGGTGGCGCCCTTGCTGAAACGGTGGGCGCGACCACCCTGGTGGACCGTGCTGGTGATCACCGCTTTCTGCGCGTGGATCAGTGCGCAGATCGGCGTCCATGCGATCATCGGAGCGTTTGTCGCCGGCCTCGTGATGCCCCGAAGCCACGTGTGGCGAGACGGAGTGCGCAGCAGGCTGGAGTTTGTGGTGACGGCGTTGCTCATGCCGTTGTTCTTCGCCGTCGTCGGCTTGACCACGCGGATGGGGGAGCTGACCACGGGAGGCTGGCTTGTCGCGTTCGCGGCGATCATGGTCGCGTCGCTGGGTAAGTTCGGGGGGTCGCTGGCCGCGGCCCGGCTGGCCGGTGAGAGCTGGCGTGACGGCACCGCTCTCGGGGTACTGATGAACACCCGTGGCGTGACGGAGATCGTCGTACTGACCATCGGCCGGAACCTGGGCATCATCACGGACACCGTTTATACGATCATGGTCGTGATGACGCTGGTCACCACACTCATTGCCGCCCCCGTGCTGGCCTTGCTCGGCAAATCGCGCGCCCGCTTGCCGAAATGCCCGGAAGTCGGCGACGCGGAACGGGTGCCGTGATCTCCGCCCGCTCCCTCCTTTGTTTTTCGCTTCCCAAGTAGCTAGCGCGTTAAATCTGCATGTTGCGCTCGGTGGCGATTCAGAATTTTCCGAACGACGTCTCATGATTAGTAAGTGATTTGTTGACTCGCGCCAATGGGTCGGATTAAGTACTTCCCATTGCCACCTATCAACCTTTAGCGCGAAGCGGGAGTTCCCATGCGTGTTTCGAAAGACGACCGCGATCCGGCCGTGCCGGTCGTCGCCGTCTCGCCGCTCGCGTGGCCATCGGCACGCGGGGTCGCGGCTGCCGCGCGCGGCGGTGGGCTCGGCGTGCTCGACCTGACCGGCACGGGCGACGCGGCCGCGGACGAGCTCATGCTGCTGTCGGAATGGGCGATCCCGGCATTCGGAGTCCGGGTCAAGCGCCTGCCTGCGGGCTCGGAACTCCCCAAAGCCGCTGACACGGTCCTCCTGACCGAAGACTCGCCGCACACGGCGCAGGATTTCCCGGGACGACAGGTGTTAGTCGAGGTTACTAGTCGCGCGTCGGCCGCGCGGGCAAGCGACGGCGGCGCCCACGGCCTGATTGCTCGTGGTCACGAGAGCGGCGGCCGCGCGGGTGAACTGAGCACTTTCGTTTTTCTCCAAGCGTTGCTGGCCGAGCAGGCGCTCCCGGTGTGGGCCGCGGGCGGGATCGGCCCGCACACCGCGGCGGCCGCGGTCGCGGGCGGTGCCGCCGGCGTCGTCGTCGACACTCAGCTCGCCCTTTTGCCGGAGTCGGAACTGCCGTCGGCGCTCACCACGGCGGTCACCGGCCTGGACGGCTCGGAAACCGTGTTCGTCGACGGCGTCCGTGTGTTGTCCCGCCGCGGCGGGACAACGTCCACCCCAATCGAGGCCGGCCAGGACGTCTTCCTCGCCACCCGGTTCCTGGCGCGCTGGGGCACGGTCACGGCGGCGGTGCGCGGTCTCCGCGACGCCATCGGCGACGCGCTGCGCCTGGACATCCCGGTGCTCGGCCCGGCCACTGCGGGCAGCCGTGCGTTTGGCACCGCGTTGCCGGTGGTGCAGGGACCGATGACCCGCGTGAGCGACCAAGCCGCGTTCGCCGCCGAGGTTGCCGCGGGCGGGGCGCTGCCGTTCATCGCCCTCGCGCTGTCCGGCCCTGGGCAAACCCGCGAAGTCTTGGAGCGGACGCGCGAAGCGGTCGGCGGCGCGCCTTGGGGCGTCGGCGTGCTCGGCTTCGCCCCTGACGACGTCAAAGCCGCGCAGCTTGAGGTGATCCGCGAACTGCGGCCCACCCACGCGATCATCGCCGGTGGCCGCCCGGCCCAGGCGGCGGCGCTGGAAGCCGTCGGCATCGCCACCTTCCTGCACGTGCCTTCGCCCGGACTGCTGAAGCAGTTCCTTGAAGCTGGTGCCCGCAAGTTCGTCTTCGAAGGCTCCGAGTGCGGCGGTCACGTCGGCCCGCGCACCAGCTTCGCGCTCTGGGAGGCCCAGCTCGGCGTCCTCGGCGACTTCGTCACCACCACCCCGGAGGCCGCGACGGCGCTGCAGATCCTATTCGCGGGCGGGATCCACGACGAGCGCTCGGCCGCGATGGTCGCCGCCCTCGCCGCGCCAGTCGCCGCGCGCGGTGCCGCCATCGGCGTGCTGATGGGCACCGCCTACCTCTTCACCCACGAGGCCGTCGACGCCGGGGCCGTGCTGCCGCTGTTCCAGCGGCAGCTGCTCGAAGCCCGGCACACCGACCTGCTCGAAACCGCGCCCGGACATGCCACCCGCTGCGTCCGCAGCCCGTTCACCACGGAGTACGCGACGCTCAAGGCGGACCTCGCTGAGCAGGGTGTGCCGAGCCGTGACGCCTGGGAGCAGCTGGAAACCCTCAACGTAGGCAGACTTCGTTTGGCCAGTAAGGGCATTGAGCGCGTCGGCGCTGGCCTGCGCGAGGTCAGCGAGGACCGGCAGCTTGCCCAAGGCATGTTCATGGCGGGTGAGGTCGCCGTGCTGCGCTCAGCCGTCACCACGATCGCCGAGTTGCACACCGCTGTCGGCGAAGGCGCGAACGCCTTCCTGCGCGAGCGGGCCGCGGCGTTCGGCGCCACGAAACCGGAGCCTCCCGCACCCGAGCCCTTGGCCATCGCGATCGTCGGGATGGCCTGCATGTTCCCGCAGGCCCCGAACCTGGCCGCGTTCTGGGCGAACGTCCTGGCCAACGCGGACGCGGTCACCGAGGTGCCGCCGCAGCGCTGGGACACGTCCCTCTACTACGACCCCGAGGGCCGGGGCGAGAAGACACCGTCGCGCTGGGGCGGGTTCCTGCCCGAGATCGGCTTCGACCCGCTGAGCTATGGCATCCCGCCGTCATCACTGGCCAGCATCGAGCCGGTGCAACTGCTCGCCCTCGAAGCCGCGCACCGCGCGCTCGCCGACGCGGGTTACGCCGACCGCACGTTCGACCGGACGCGTACGTCGGTCGTGTTCGGCGCCGAAGCGGGCAGCGACCTGTCCACCGCTATGAGCCTGCGGACCGTGCTGCCGTCCTATACGAGCGAACTGCCGCCCGCGCTCGACGAGCGGTTGCCTCGGATCACCGAAGACTCGTTCCCGGGCGTGCTCGCCAACGTGATCGCGGGCCGGATCGCCAACCGGCTCGACCTGGGCGGCGCGAACTACACCGTCGACGCGGCCTGCGCGTCGTCACTGACCGCAGTCGACGTCGCCTGTAAGGAACTGACTGCCGGCACCAGCGACCTTGTCCTGTGCGGAGGCGCGGACCTGCACAACGGCATCAACGACTACCTGCTGTTCGCTTCGGCGCACGCCCTTTCCCCGACTGGGCGCTCAGCGACGTTCGACAGCGCGGCCGACGGCATCGCGCTCGGCGAAGGTGTCGCGTGCGTCGCGCTGAAGCGGCTTGCCGACGCCGAACGCGACGGTGACCGCGTGTACGCCGTGATCAAGGGCGTCGGCGCGGCTTCGGACGGGCGGGCGCTCGGCCTGACGGCGCCCCGGCCCGAAGGCCAGCAGAACGCGCTGACCCGCGCCTACCAGAACGCCGACATCTCGCCGGCGCAGGTCGGGCTGGTCGAGGCGCACGGCACCGGGACCTTCGTCGGCGACCGGACCGAACTCGGCACGCTGACCAAGGTGTTCACCGAGGCAGGGGCGGCGCCGGGCGGCTGCACGATCGGCTCCGTGAAGTCTCAGATCGGCCACACCAAGTGCGCCTCGGGACTCGCCGGGTTGATCAAGACCGCGCTCGCCCTGCACACTGGCGTCAAGCCGCCGACCCTGCACGTGAAAACGCCGAACCCCGCGTGGGATCCGGAGCGGAGCCCGTTCGTGTTCCAGTCGGCGCCGCAGCCGTGGGCCGCGCCGCCCTCCGAACGGATCGCCGGCGTCAGCGCGTTCGGCTTCGGGGGCACCAACTTCCACGTCGTGCTCGGCGCGCACGACGGCGTGCCGCCCGCCCAGGTCGGCGACGAGTGGCCTGCCGAACTGTTCACCTTCGCCACGGACGCGGCGGTCCGCGATCTGCTCGCGCTCGCCGAGGACGTTCCCACCGGGAAACAGTCTTGGCGCCTGCGGGACCTCGCGCTGAGCGCCTCCCGTCGTGCTGAAGCCACCGGGCGGATCCGGACCGCCGTC
The DNA here is from genome assembly GCF_035828755.1 of Amycolatopsis sp. H20-H5. Taxonomy (NCBI): domain Bacteria; kingdom Bacillati; phylum Actinomycetota; class Actinomycetes; order Pseudonocardiales; family Pseudonocardiaceae; genus Amycolatopsis; species Amycolatopsis sp. H20-H5. Next base: position 46,311 of record NZ_JAYMZS010000012.1, read on the forward strand.
GTCGCGTCCACCGTGGAGGAACTCACCGGGCTGTTGCGCCAGGCGCTGTCCGGCCAGGACGCATCCGGCGTGTATCGCGCGGACACCGAGGACCCGGGCGCCGTCGCGGTGCTGTTCCCCGGCCAGGGCAGCCAGCGGCCAGGCATGTTCGCCGACCTGTTCGTCACCTTCCCCGAACTGCAGCGCTACTTGCGGCTCGACCCTGCCACCGCGGACGCCGTGTTCAGCCCGGCTGTGTTCGGCGAGCCCGCACGGCAGGCCGCGGCCGACCGCGTCACCGACACCCGCGTCGCGCAGCCTGCGCTCGGTCTCGCGGGGCTAGCCGCGTTCCGGCTGCTGACGCGCGCTGGAGTGCGGCCGGCGATGGTCGGCGGGCACAGCTACGGCGAGTTGACCGCGCTGGCCGCGGCCGGTGCGCTCACCCCCGAAGCCCTGCTGCACGCCAGCCACGCCCGGGCCGAAGCGATCCTCGACGCGATCCCGTCGTCGGACCCGGGGGCCATGGCCGCGGTCTCGGCGTCGGCCGCCGACGTCGGCGAGGTCATCGCCGGACTGGGCACAGTCGTGCTGGCGAACCACAACTCGCCCGACCAGACGGTCATCTCCGGGCCGACCGCCGACATCGAGACGGCGGTCGGGCTGCTGCGCGCCGCCGGGTTCGGCGCGAAGCGGATCATGGTGGCCTGCGCGTTCCACAGCCCGCTGGTCGCGGCCGCAGGGGAGACTTTCGGCCGGGCCCTCGCCGCGATCGCCGTGGCGCGGCCGAACGTCCCGGTGTACGGCAACCGCACCGCGGCGCCGTATCCGGACGACGTCCGCGGCGAACTGGCCGCGCAGATCGGTTCGCCGGTCCGGTTCGTTGAGCAGGTCGAAGCGATGTACGCCGCGGGCGCGCGCGTGTTCGTCGAGGCCGGTCCAGGCACGATCCTGGCGAAGCAGGTCACGGCGATCCTCGGCGACCGTCCACACCGGATGGTCGGGTTCGAGCAGGGGGGCCGCCGCGGTGTGCCGGGTTTCCTGGCGGCGCTGGCACAGGTGGCGGTGTCAGGTGTCGCGGTGGAGACCGGCTGGCTGTTCCGCGGTCGCGACGCCGTCGACGCGGCTTCCGTCCCGCGGCCGAAGCGTCCCGGGTGGACGGTGGACGGTCACCTTCTCCGCACCGCGGATGGCACGATCCCGGCGGGCGCTCTCCGCCCCGCGGAACGTCTCCCGCAGGTGCTTGCTTCACCGGCGACGGCCACTCCGGACGCGATGGTGGCGGACTTTCTGCACACGAGCCGCGAAATGATCGCGGCCCAGCGAGACGTACTGCTGGGCTACTTCGGCACGGAGGCACCGGCGACGGCGGCTCCGCTCGTCAAGGCGATCCCGGCGCCGATTCCCGTTCCCGTCGTGGCCCCTGTGCTGGTGTCCGAGCGGCCCGTGCTGGACATGGTCATCGAGGTGATTGGCGAGCGGACCGGATATCCAGTCGACATGATCGAGCCGGAGCTGGATCTCGAGGCCGATCTGAGTGTGGATTCGATCAAGCGTGCCGAGATCGCGGGGGAACTGGCGACCCGGCTGGGACTTCCGGCCAGTGCAGACGTGGAGGTGTTCGCCAGAGCCCAGACGGCGGCCACCATCGCCGAGCTGATCGAGGCCCAACGCCCGAAGGCGGCCTTAGTCGCGTCTGACGCACCGACGGCCCCGGACCGGTCGGTGCTCGAGATCATCATCGACGTGATCGGGGACCGGACCGGCTATCCCGCGGACATGATCGAGCCCGACCTCGATCTCGAAGCCGACCTGAGCATCGACTCGATCAAGCGCGCCGAAATCGCCGGGGAACTCGTCACGCGCCTGAACCTCGATCCGGCCGACGGCGTCGAAGCACTCGCCAAGGCCCCGACCGCCGCCGCGATGGCCCGGCTGCTCGACGGGCCCGGCGAACAGCCGCGAGCCGAGCGAGCGACGGAGCCCGAGCCCGTCATCGTCGCGCCGAAACGTCTGGTCATGACCGAGTTCGACCTCTCGCCCGCCGTGGCCCCCGATGTCACCGGCCAGAAGTTCCTTCTGCTTGGCTCCGGCCCGCTGGCCGACGCCGTCCAGACCCTCCTGACCGAACTGGGCGCGATCGCCGAGATCGCCGATGACGTCCGAGCCGGGTTCGACGGCATGCTCGACTTCCCGGACGACGACTCGCCGCTGCCCGCCGCCTTCCCCCGCTACCGCGACGCCCTCGCCGGCAACCCGACCTGGCTGCTGACCGCGGGCCCCGGCGAAGGACTCCGCGGCTTCTACCGCAGCGTCTCCCGCGAGTATCCCGACATGATCGCCAGGGTCGTCGAGCATCCACCGGGCGCCGCGGTCGCCGCCCAAGCGGCCGCGCTGGTCGCCGAGTTGTCCACTGTGGACCGCGAGCCCGTCGTGCTCCGGGACGGAGGGAAGCGACGCGGCCTCCGGCTGACGGAACAGGGTCTGGGGCTGCTCGGCAGCAGCGGCGCGGGTCCGGCGGGGGACGGCACCGCCGAGGCCACCGCGGCCGGGCTGGACCGCGACTCGGTCGTTCTGCTCGTCGGCGGGGCCAAGGGCATCACCGCCCGGTTCGCCGCGACGCTCGCCGCCGCGTCCCATTGCCGCCTCGAACTCGTCGGCCGGACGCTCGTACCGTCCACAGAGGACGATCACCCGCAGGCGAAAGACGCCAAGGACCTCCGTGCCGCATTGATTGCGAGCGGGCTGAAGCGCCCCGCCGAGATCGAGCGCGCCGTGCGCCGCGTCCTTGGCGAACGCGAAGTCCGCGGGACGCTGGAACGGCTCGAAAAGCTCGGCAGCCCGGTGCGCTATCAGTCGGTCGACATGCTCGACGCCGAGGCCGTGCACCGCGCGGTCAAGGAGATCTACGCCGAGCACGGCAGGCTCGACGGCATCGTGTACGCGGCCGGTGTCATCGAGGACAAGCTCGTCGCCGAAAAAACGCCGGAGTCGTTCGCCCGCGTCTATGGGACCAAAGTGGATGGTGCGCGGACGCTGCTGGAAGCTACCGCCGACCTGCCCGACGAGCCGAAGTTCGTCGTACTGTTCGGCAGCATCGCCGCGGCCCTCGGCAACCGCGGCCAGTCCGACTACGCCGCCGCCAACGACGCCCTCGAATCCCTTGGCCGCCGCTGGCCCGCCGGGCGCGCGGTGACTGTCCACTGGGGACCCTGGGCACCCACCGGGACCAACGACGGCATGGTCACCCCCGAACTGATGCGCGACTATGCCCGCCGTGGCATCGAGCTCATCGACCCGGAGGAAGGCACCCTCGGCCTGTTGCGCGAGCTGGCTTGGGGCCGCCTGGACACCCACGCCGTCATCTACACTGCTTCGGGCTGGTGACGCCGGTGTCGTCGCCTGGACCTGTCGCGATCGTCGGGATGTCGGTGCTCCTGCCCGCCGCGCCGGACCTGGACACGTACTGGCGCAACCTCGTCGGCGGCGTCGACGCGATCTCCGAGGTGCCACCGGGGAAGTGGGACGGCGCGCACTACGCACCGGACGCCGAACGGCGCGCCGACCGGATCTACTGCCGACGCGGCGGGTTCGTCGACGACCTGGCCGAGGTGGACGTCACCGGGTTCGGGATCATGCCGAACTCAGTGCCCGCCACCGAACCTGATCAGCTGATCGCGCTGCACGTCGCGGCCAAGGCACTCGCCGACGCGGGCGGCCCGGACCGGCTGCCCGCCGACCGCGCCCGGGTCGGCGTCATCCTCGGTCGCGGCGGCTATCTCACGCCGGGCCTGGTCCGGCTCGACCAGCGCGTCCGCACCGCGACCCAGCTCGTGCGTACTCTCGGCGAACTTATGCCGGAACTGGACTTCGCGCGCCTCGAAGCCGTGCGGCAGGCCTTCACCGACCAGCTCGGTCCCGAGGCACCTGAGTCCGCCATCGGGCTCGTCCCCAACCTGGCCGCGTCCCGGCTGGCCAACCGCCTTGATCTGCGTGGCCCAGCGTACACAGTGGACGCCGCGTGCGCGTCGTCGCTGATCGCGGTCGACCACGCCGTGCGGGAACTGGACTCGGGCCGGTGCGACGTCGTGCTCGCCGGGGGAGTGCACCACTGCCACGACATCACGTTCTGGAGTGTGTTCACCCAGCTCGGGGCGCTGTCGCCGTCCGAGCGCATCCGGCCGTTCCACCGCGACGCCGACGGCGTCCTGATCGGCGAGGGCACCGGCGTCGTCGTGCTCAAACGGCTCGCCGACGCCCAGCGGGACGGCGACCGCGTCTACGCGGTGGTCACCGGCACCGGCGTCGCCTCCGACGGGCGGACCGCCAGCCTGGCCAGCCCGGACTCCGGCGGCCAGGTCCGGGCCGTCCGCCAGGCGTGGGCCGCGGCGGGCCTGGATCCGGCCGCCCCGGACTCGCTCGGCCTGCTCGAAGCGCACGGCACCGCGACCCCAGCCGGGGACGCCGCCGAGCTCGCCACCCTCGCCGAAGTGTTCGGCCAGGAGGGCAGCGCGGTGCTCGGCTCGGTGAAGTCGATGATCGGGCACACGATGCCCGCGGCCGGTGTGGCCGGGCTGGTCAAGGCCGCGCTGGCGGTCTACCACGGCGTGCTGCTGCCGACGTTGCACTGCGACGACCCGCACCCCGCATTGGAGAAGACCCGTTTCTCGACTGTGGACACCGCCCGGCCGTGGGACGCACCGGTGCGCCGCGCCGGGGTCAACGCGTTCGGGTTCGGCGGGATCAACGCCCACGTCGTCGTCGAGCAGGCGCCGGACCGCGCCGCCCCGGTCCGCGTGCACGAGGCCGAACGCGTGCTGCGGCTCGCGGCACCGACCGCCGAGGCGCTGCGGGAGGTACTTTCCGGATCGGATCGCGCGGTGCTCACCGCCCCGGCAGGCACCGGGCCGGTGCGACTCGGCATCGTCGACCCGACCGAGAAACGCCTGGCGCTGGCCCGCACGGCCGTCGGTCGCGGTCGTCCGTGGCGCGGTCGCAACGACGTCTGGTTCGTCGATCGCCCATTGCTCGGTCCCGGCGGTGGCAAACTCGCTTTCGTCTTCCCCGGGTTGGAAGCCGAGTTGAGCCTGAACTGCGGCGACGTAGCCCGCCACTTCGGCCTGCCGTGGAGCCACTCCGATGCCGCGGTCGGCGACGTCGGCCGCCAGGGCGCCGCGGTCTTCGAACTGGGGCGGCTCCTGGAAGCCGCTCTGCGCCGGTTGGGCGTGGTGCCGGACGCCCTTGCCGGTCACAGCCTCGGCGAATGGACGGCCATGGCCGCGGCCGGGATGTACGCCCCGGCCGAGATCGACGCCTTCCTCGCCGGATTCGATCCGGACAGCCTGGTCGTGCCGGGCGTTGCCTTCGCGGTGATCGGCGCGCCCGCGCCCCAGGTGCACGCCGAGCTGAACGGGCGCGCGGACGTCGTGCTCTCCCACGACAACTCGCCGAACCAGGCGATGATCTGCGGCGCCGCCGTGGCCGTCGAAGCGCTCGTGACACATTTCCGGGAAGCCGGGATCGTCGCCCAGGTCCTGCCGTTCCGCTCCGGCTTCCACACCCCGATGCTGCGGCCCTACCTCGGCCCGATTCGCGAGGCCGCCGAGCGGTTCACCTTGCATCAGCCACGGCTCCCCGTCTGGTCGGCGACGACGGTATCGGAGTATCCGGCGACCGAAGCCGAGGTCCGTGAGCTGTTCGTGCGGCACCTTCTGGAGCCGGTGCGGTTCCGCTTGCTAGCGGAGGCGCTGCACACGGCCGGGTTCCGGGCGTTCGTGCAGGTCGGGGCCGGTCAGCTCGGCTCGCTCATCAGCGACACCCTGCACGGGAAAGACCACCTCGTCGTCGCGGCGCACTCGCCGCACCGGCCCGGTCTCGCCCAGCTGCTGCGGGTCGTGACCGCGCTGTGGGCCGACGGCGCGACCGTCGACGGCATGGCGCTGCCAGGTCAGACCAGGGCGGCGCTCCGGAAGGCGGTCAAGCTCGACCTCGGCGGCCATGTCATCTCCCTCGACGATCGGACCCGCGCGCAGGTCGGGGCTCGGTTGCGGCCCGCCCAGGGATCCACTGTGGACGTCGTGGCCGGAAAGGGTTCGCTCGGAGCCGAGTTCGCCGCACTGCTCCAGGACACCGCGGACCTGGCGTCCACTGTGCTCGGTGGCCGGGCCGAGGTGCCGCGCCGACTGCCACCGCCCGTCGAGCTGAACACCACTTTGGCCGTCTCCGTCGACGCGATGCCCTACCTGCTCGACCACTGCTTCTTCAAGCAGCCGCCGCAAGCCGACCCGGGCGACCGGTGGCCCGTCGTACCGGCCACCACGGTGATCGACCACCTGATGGGTTTCGCCGAGCAGGCCGCGCCGGGCCGGGCCGCCGTCGCGGTGCACGACGTCCGGTTCAACCAGTGGATCACCGCGATCCCGGCGGTCACCGTGCCGGTGCGTGTCGTGCCTCGAGGCGATGGCGTGCTCGCCTCGCTCGGCAGCTATTCCCAGGCCGTCGTCGAGTTGGCCGCGGCCTACCCGGCGGACGCTCCCGCGCCTTGGCGCTTCCCGGCATCGGCCGAGGAGGTGCCCGAGACCAAGGCGGCCGAACTGTACGACGACCGCTGGATGTTCCACGGCCCGTGCTTTCAGGGCGTCACCGAGCTGACCGCCGTCGGCGAACGCCACGTCCGCGCCGTGCTCACCACCCCGGCCGCGCCCGGCGCGCTGCTCGACAACGTCGGCCAGGTGCTGGGTTACTGGATCATGGCGCGGCTGCGCGAACGCACCACCGTGTTTCCGGTCGCCATGCGTGAGATCCGGTTCCACGGTCCGCACCCGGCGCCGGGGGAGCGGCTGGAATGCCTGGTCAAGATCACCTCCCTGACCGGCGAGTTCCTCGACGCCGACATGCAGCTCGTCCACAAGGGACAGGTCTGGGCCGAGTTCACCGGCTGGCGCGACCGCCGGTTCGACAGTAACCCGGAGATCCGCCAGGCCGACCGGACGCCCGAACGCTCAACGCTGTCGAAGGAACAGCCTGGGGGCTGGGCCCTGGTGCACGAGCAGTGGCCCGACCTCGCCACCCGGGAGCTGATCATGCGCAACTACCTCGCCGGCCCGGAACGCGACGTTTACGGCGCCCGCCCGCCGCGCGGGCGCCGCCAATGGCTGCTCGGCCGGATCGCCGCGAAGGACGCCGTCCGCCAGTTCCTCTGGGCTCGCGGCGAACCCGAGATGTTCCCGGCCGAACTGCGCATCGGCAACGACGACGCTGGTCGCCCGCTCGCGACCGGCGCGTACGGCCGAGAGCTGCCGCCGCTGACGATCTCCGTCGCGCACCGCGCCGAGATCGGCGTGGCGATCGCGCGGTTCGGCCTGTGCGGCATCGACGTCGAAGAGGTCGCGCCCCGCACTGAGTCCACTGTGGACGCGGCTTTCGGAACGGCCGAACGAGCCCTCTTCGAGGCCCAGGACGGTGATCCGGAACTCTGGTTTGCCCGGTTCTGGACCGCGAAGGAAGCCGTCGCGAAACTGCGCGGAACCGGGCTGCTTGGCGAGCCCCGGGACTTCGAGGTCGTCACGGCCGCCCCTGACGAGCTGACCGTCCGGGTGGCAGGGCGAGACCACCACGTCCGCTGCACCGGGACCGCGAACCTGCCGAGCGCACTGCCGCGCCGGTACGTCGTGGCCTGGACCGAGGAGACGAAGGAGACTACGAGATGAGCATCGAGACTACGGCTACAGATGAGGCGGCCGTCCTCGCCCGGCTCGGCGCGATGCTGCGCGAGCTGCTCGAAGAGTACGGCCTCGACGACGCCGAAATCACCATGGACACGATGTTCCACGACGACCTCGAACTGGAGAGCGTCGACCTGGTGGCGCTGTCCGGGCAGCTGCGCGAGCACTACGGCGACCGCGTCAACTTCGCGACGTTCATCGCCGAGCGCGACCTCGATGAGATCATCGCCCTGACCGTCGGGGAGCTCGTGTGGTACATCGTCGCCTCACTGCGGGCACGGCCGTGAGCCGGATCCGGGCCGGTGAGCTGGACGTGCACGTCCAGCGGCTGACACCCGAGGTGCCGCTCGACGGCGACGCGCCGATCGTGGTGTGCGTCCATGGCCTGCTCACCGACAGCCTCGCCAGCTACTACTTCACCCTGGGACCGGCGTTCGCCGAACGCGGACTCGACGTGCTGATGTACGACCTGCGGGGGCACGGCCGCACGACCCGCCCCGAGAGCGGTTACCGTCTCGAAGCGTTCATCGACGACCTGGTCACGGTGCTCGACACGCTGGAGATCACCCGGCCGGTGCACGTCATCGGCAACTCGTTCGGCGGCTCGGTGGCCTTCGGACTGGCTGCCGCGCGGCCCGACCGCGTGGCCAGCGTCATCGCGATCGAGGCCGAACCGCCCACCGCCGAGTGGAAACAACGCATGGACACTGGCTTCGCGGTTGCCCACGACACCCTCGGCCGGGATGGAATCTACGATCAGATCAAGGAAGACCACGGTGCGCACACGGCCCGGTTGATCAAGTTGGGTAACCGCATCCTGCGGACGACCACGATCGCCGACGACATCCTGAGCAGTACCACCATCAGCACCGATCTCTCCACGCTGCGCTGTCCGGTGTTCGCGATCTACGGTGATGAATCAGGCATGGCACCCCAGGCGCAGTATCTGCACGATCACTTGGCCGACTGCCGCACCGTCGTGCTGGCTGACCAAGGGCACTCTGTCCTCGTCGAGCGGACCGCGGAGACCATCGAGCTGATCTTCGAGTGGGTCCGCGATACGTCGCGTCTCGCCGCCCAGGTGCGGTAGTGGCCCGGTTCCTGTTCGTCGTCCCGCCGCTGGTCGGGCACGTCAACCCGGCCGCCGGGGTGGCCGCGGAGCTCATGGCGCGCGGTCACGAGATCGCCTGGGCCGGGCACGACGAGCTGCTATGGCACCTGGCGGGCCCGGACGCGCTCGTGTTTTCCTGCGCCCTGCCGCCGGACGCGCCGCAGCGGCCGCCCGAGCTGAAGGGGCCAGCCGCGCTGCGGTTCCTCTGGCAGGACTTCCTCGTCCCACTGGCCGAGGCGATGGCGCCCGGCGCCGCCTCGGCGATCGACGCGTTCCGGCCGCACGTGGTCGTCGCCGACCAGCAGGCCCTCGCCGGCGGCCTGCTCGCCGACGCCCGTGGCCTGCCGTGGGTGACCTCCGCGACGACGTCGGCCGAACTGGTCGACCCCCTCGCCGGGATGCCGAAGGTCGCGGCTTGGGTGGCCGGGCTCCTGGACGGGCTGCGCGCGCGAATCGACGGCGGCCCGGCGGACCCCCGGTTCTCGCCGTTCGGTGTACTCGCCTTCACCACCCGCGAATTGGTCGGTGCGGCCGTGTTGCCCCCGAACGTCCGGCTGGTCGGGCCGTCCACCACCGGCCGTCCGTCCACAACGGAGTTCCCGTGGGAGTGGCTCGAGCCGCCGCGGCCCACGGTGCTCGTTTCGCTCGGCACCGCGAACACCGACGCGGGCGCGGTATTCCTGACGGCCACTGCGGACGCGTTCGCCGGCCGCGAAGCCCGAGCCATCCTCGTCGATCCCGGTGGAGTGCTCGGGGCTGTTCCCCCGAACGTCCTGGTGCGCCCGCGCGTTCCGCAACTGCCGCTGCTCGCGCGCGTCGACGCTGTCCTGTGCCACGCGGGGCACAACACCGTCTGCGAGACGCTCTGGCACGGCCTGCCGCTGGTGGTGGCGCCGATTCGCGACGACCAGCCGATCGTGGCCGCCCAAGTGGTCGCGGCGGGCGCGGGTGTCCGCCTGCGGTTCGGCCGCGCGGACGCGGACCGTATCGGCGCGGCCGTCGACGAGGTGCTGACCGAGCCGTCGTACCGCATGGCCGCAGAGACCCTCTCAGCGTCGTTCCGCGCCGCTGGCGGGAGCCTCGCCGCGGCGACGTACCTGGAACAGTGGGCCCTGCACGGCAGTCACGCTTCGGATCGAGCGCACTAGTCGTCGAAAGTGCGTCGACAGGTCCGTTGCACAGCGCTCAACTCGCCAGCTCTTGTCGGCGACGCTTCGGTGACTTCATCGGGAATACGGCCTCGCTCGGAGATGCGATGGCCGTTGGCTTTGCCCAGGAACGGACCCTTTTGTTGTAAACCGCGACTCGCGGTCTTAGTGGTTGGTTTCGGAGGTTCTTCGGGGGTCTTGGTGATTTTCGTGTGTCCGAGTGTGGGACTCGTCCCCGTGAATGTGGAACTCGCACGCCTGAGTGTGGGACTCGCCGCACGGCGCGCAGTTCCTCCGCGAGTCCCACACCCAGGGAGCCGAGTCCCACACTCGAGCGAAACACCCGCCGGTTCGCCGTCCGGCCTCGATGTAGCGAGCGAACCCGGGACGCAGTGCCTGGGCGTTACCGTCGGAAAGATCGATCTGGTATGTGACACCGTCCAGTGCGAACAGCACGGTCTGAGTCGCCTCGCTGCCGTCAAGATCATCAACGATCTCAAACTGGTTTTTCCGCGCCATGGAACAGTGGCCCTTCATCGAATCAGAGCGGTGGCTATTTAGTTTCATCGGGCATGAAGTGTCGCGCGATAGTATCCGCTGGCCTCCGGGTACGCGCAACCTCGCCCGTTCAAATTTTTTTGACGTGATCAAGATGAGCCCTGCAGCGGCCTCACGTTCTGTGACCAGTGGGCATACGAGCTGGCCTTCAGTAGCCCATTTGATGGTTTTACCTGAGCTGTCCGGCCTATTACTTTGTGGTTTGCGGCTGCTAAGAAGCCCCGCTGATGAAGGTATTCTGTGTCACGGCAGAAGGTGGATCCTTCTGTACTGAATCCTGCGGAAATCCATCCGAAAATTTCGAGATTTCTTCACGTCTACTGGACAGCGTGTTGCGACTGCCGACACGCTGGTTGTGTTGACAGTTCGGAGAACTGGCCGAAGTTGCTTGGGCACGCGGAATATTTAAGGAGGTGCTGGCAATTTTTGCGCACAGCACTGTTTACATGGTGGAGACCTTCGAGCGATTGTTCCCTACGCAAGGCTGGGCGCTCGTCAATCTGAGCTACAACAGCAAGGATCCGTTTGCGCTAAGCCTGGTGATCGGCGGTCCGACCAGTCCTTTGCGGTGGCTTTTCAGTCGTGAACTACTTGACGAAGGAATGCGCTCGGAGGCTGGCAGGGGTGATGTTCGCATCGCTCCGACAGATGATCGACGGTGGATCAACTTCGAACTGGGTGGAAGCAGTGGAACTACGTTGCTCCGTGGGCAGATGTTCGTGGTCACCGATTTTCTTTACCGAACACATGCACTAGTACCCGCAGGTGAAGAATGCCGCTGGATCGACCTGGATCACGAGGTGGCAAAATTGACGTGACGAATCGAATTCGCCTTCGATGTCTGATGGAGTGTTCGGTCACGGATCACTTATCGCAAATATGGAGGCGCGAATGAAAAGAGTCGAGGCTTGCGCGCGAGCTAATGCTGATCGTTTTACTCCTCTCGTGAGAGGCGACGATCGGCGCCTGGCTGGTTACACTCCAATGATTGTCGAGTTCGGAACCTTTGTCATCAGTACGGTCGTTGGTCCGGCTGTGACGCCGAGAAGTTGAAGGGTGGTGCACTCCGTCAGATCTTAATGAGAGGCGTCCGCACTGCCGCCAACTTGAAAGCGGGTTAAGGTGACTGGACAGCCCGGCCTGTTCAGTGCGGTCATGGTGTCATGCACGACAACATGACACCCCGCCGCCGGCGCTTCGTCAACCCTCGGTCTAATATGACCTATGCCACAGTTCCGCAAATTGCAATTGTGGCATAGGTCATATTATTTGTATTCCTGATCATGTTAATCGAGTCGTCAAGTAAAGGTTCTTTACTGATGTTTTTAGGGTCACACGAGAACATCTTGCAATTCCTTGCCTCTGACGGTAGTGCAACTATTTCGGATCTGGTAAATCGATAGTTGGTTATCTGCATGAAGAAGTTCGTTTTATTGCGCAGGTCGGCAAGCTGTTTTTTCCTTGACTGATGGTGAGTAGCGGTCCACTCTGATTGAGAACTTGGAACTGTGCAGGTGCTGCCAAAAGCCGTCTGCGCACCAGATTCCGCGCATCACTGTTACGTGTCATCGGACCGAGGAGAGAACATGGACGCGCCTGTGGTCGTCGCCGGTGGGGGTCCGGCGGGCCTCATGCTGGCAGGCGAACTGCGCCTGACCGGAGTCGATGTCATCGTGCTCGAACGCCTGCCCCAGCGCACCGGTGAGTCGCGGGGGCTCGGCTTCACGGCCAGGAGCATGGAAGTATTCGACCAACGCGGGCTGCTGAGCCGTTTCGGTGAGATCGAAACCAGTGCCCAAGGTCATTTCGGCGGAGTTCCCGTCGATTTCGGCCTGCTCGACGGTGCGCACCAAGCCGCCAAGACCATTCCGCAGTCGGTGACTGAATCCGTGCTCGAGGGCTGGGTCGGTGAGCTCGGAGCTGACATTCGCCGGGGGCACGAACTGGTGGATGTTCGAGACCTCGGCGATGGTGTGGAAATCACTGTGCGTGGTCCATCGAGTACTTATGTCCTGCGAGCCGATTGGCTGGTGGGTTGTGACGGCGGCCGAAGTACCGTGCGCAAGCTGGCGGGGTTCGACTTTCCGGGTACGGCTGCATCCCGGGAAATGTTCCTGGCCGACTTGCGGGGCGTTGACTTGGAGCCCCGGATGATCGGTGAGACCTTGCCGGGCGGGATGGTGATGGTCGGACCGTTGCCTGGCGGGATCACTCGCATCATTGTCTGCGAGCGGGACGCGCCGCCGCGGCGCCGGACCGAAGCGCCGCCGTTCCACGAAGTGGCCGACGCCTGGAAGCGCATCACCGGGATTGACATCTCACATGCCGAGCCGGTTTGGACGAGCGCGTTCGGCGATGCCACCCGCCAGGTTACGGAGTACCGCCGTGGCCGGATCTTGCTCGTCGGCGACGCGGCGCACATCCACCTGCCCGCCGGCGGGCAGGGCATGAACGTGAGCATCCAGGATTCGGTGAACCTCGGCTGGAAACTGGCCGCGGTAGTACGCGGCTCGGCGCCGGTCGGCCTGCTGGACAGTTACCACGACGAACGGCACCGGGTCGGGGCGCGGTTGCTGATGAACACCCGGGCGCAAGGGCTGCTCTTCCTCAATGGCGAGGACATGCAACCCCTGCGCGAGCTGGTAGCGGAGCTCAGCGGATTCCCGGATGTCGCCCGGCACCTGGCCGGGATGGTGAGTGGCCTGGAGATTCGGTACGACGTCGGTGGCGGCAGCCACCCGCTCCTGGGACGGCGCCTGCCTCGGATGGACCTGGATCGGAACGGCCGCGGGGTATCCACCGCCGAACTGCTGCACCCCGGGCGCGGTGTCCTGCTGGACCTTGCCGGTAACCCGGTGCTCCACGACCGGGCGGCAGCGTGGATCGATCGGATCGATGTCGTGACCGCGCGCCTGGCGAAGGGACCGCTGCCGACCACCATCACTACTACCGCGGTTCTGCTTCGCCCGGATGGTTATGTCGCTTGGGCGGCGCCGGGAACGCACGGGGACTTGCCGATGGCCCTGGAACGCTGGTTCGGCCCGGCGAAGCTTTAGCGGAAAGGAGAAGGAGAGATACGATGCACAGCACTCTGATCGTCGCCCGGCTGAACCCGGGCGCGGACCAAAACGTCGCCGAGGCCTTTGGTGCCTTCGACGCCGGTGACATGCCCCATCGCATGGGCACTCGGCGGCGGCAGTTGTTCAGCTATCGAGGCCTGTACTTCCACGTGCAGGACTTCGACTCAGACGAAGGCGGCGAGCGGATCGAGGCCGCCAAAACCGATCCTCGCTTCGTTCGGATCAGTGAAGATCTCCTGCCCCACATCACCGCCTACGATCCGGAGACGTGGCGCTCTCCCAAGGATGCCATGGCCGAATGCTTCTATCGCTGGAGCGCACAGTGACAAGGCGGCGGGTCGTCATCACGGGGCTCGGCGTCACCGCGCCGGGCGGGATCGGAAAAAAGGACTTCTGGGGTCTTCTCTCGGAGGGCCGCACCGCGACCCGGCGAATCAGTTTCTTCGACGCGTCACCGTTCAGGTCCCAGGTGGCCGCGGAGATCGACTTTGACCCCGAGCTCGCCGGTCTGGGACCGCAGGAGATCCGGCGAATGGACAGGGCCGCGCAGTTGGCTGTGGTGTCGGCGCGCGAAGCCGCCGCCGACAGCGGTCTGGTTTTCGCCGACCTGCCGCCACAGCGGGTCGGCGTGACCGTCGGTAGTGCCGTCGGTGCCACTATGGGGCTCGACCAGGAGTATCGCGCGGTCTCCGACGGTGGCCGGCTGGAACTCGTCGACCACGAGTACGCCGTGCGTCACCTGTACAACTATTTCGTTCCGAGTTCGTTCGCGGCGGAAGTCGCCTGGACGGTTGGAGCCTGTGGTCCGGTGGCGGTCGTGTCGACCGGTTGCACCTCTGGGCTCGACGCGGTCGGACACGCGACCGAGCTGATTCGCGAGGGCAGCGTGGACGTGATGGTGGCGGGAGCCACCGAAGCGCCGATCAGTCCCATCACGGTGGCGTGCTTCGACGCGATCAAGGCCACCACGCCCCGCAACGACGACCCCGAGCACGCCTCACGTCCGTTCGACCGGACGCGCAACGGGTTTGTGCTCGGCGAAGGCTCGGCGATGTTCGTCCTCGAAGAGTTCGAGAACGCGCGGCGACGCGGTGCGAAGGTCTACGCCGAGATCTCAGGGTTCGCGTCTCGGTGCAACGCCTATCACATGACCGGCCTGCGTCCCGACGGCAAGGAGATGGCGGAGGCCATCCGGGTCGCGCTGAACGAGGCTCGCCTGCCGCCCGAGGCGATTGACTACGTTAACGCGCACGGCTCGGGTACCAAGCAGAACGACCGGCACGAGACGGCCGCGTTCAAGCTGAGTCTCGGTGAGCACGCCCGCCGGACGCCGATCAGCTCGGTGAAGTCGATGGTCGGTCACTCCCTTGGTGCGATTGGCTCGATCGAGATCGCCGCGTCGATCCTCGCGATCCAGGAGAACGTCGTTCCGCCGACCGCGAACCTGAACACCCCCGATCCCGAGTGCGATCTGGACTACGTTCCGCGGATCGCGCGAGAGCACCGGACCGACACAGTGCTCTCGGTCGGCAGCGGATTCGGCGGGTTCCAGAGCGCGATTGTGCTGGCACGTCCGCAGGGGGAGGCGGCGTGACTGCGATCGTGAACCAGCAGGCCGCGGTCCTGCCGAGCCGGCCGGCCGCCGAGCCGGTCGTGGTGACCGGGCTGGGCGTCGCGGCGCCCACCGGGATCGGCTCAGCCTCTCACTGGGCGGCGACCAGGAGTGGAGTCACCGGAATCGGCCGGATCACGCGGTTCGACCCGACCCGCTACCCGGCGCGGCTGGCCGGGCAGATTGCCGGGTTCGATCCGGCCAAGCACTTGCCTGAGAGGCTCCTCCCGCAGACCGACCGCATGACCCAGCTCGCACTGATGGCGGCCGACGAGGCGCTGGCGGATGCCGCGGTGCGGCCCGATGAACTGCCCAGCTACAGCATGGGCGTGGTCACGGCGAGCTCGTCCGGCGGGTTCGAGTTCGGGCAGAACGAGCTGCGCAACCTGTGGTCGCGCGGTGGCAAGTACGTCAGTGCCTACCAGTCCTTCGCCTGGTTCTACGCCGTCAACAGCGGGCAGATCTCGATCCGGCACGGGATGCGCGGCCCTAGCGGCGTCATCGTGAGCGACCAGGCGGGCGGGCTGGACGCCGTCGCCCAGGCACGCCGTCAGATCCGGAAGGGCACCGCCCTGGTGGTCTCCGGCGGGATGGATGCGTCGATCTGTTCCTGGGGTTGGGCCGCTCAGCTGGCGAGCGGCCGGCTGAGCACCTGCGACGACCCGCGACGGGCATACCTGCCGTTCGACGCGGCGGCGGCCGGCCAGGTGTCCGGTGAGGGCGGCGCCTTGCTGATCATGGAAAGCCTCGAGCACGCGCGGGCCCGGGGTGCCGAGGTCTACGGCGAAATAGCCGGGTACGCGTCAACCTTCGATCCGGCACCGGACAGTAACGGCGAACCACGTCTGCGCCAGGCTGCCGAGCTCGCGCTGGCCGACGCCGGCGTGTCGCCAGGGGAGGTTGATGTCGTGTTCGCGGACGCGGCAGCACTGCCGGAGCTCGATCGGGAGGAGGCCAGGGTGATCCGTGAGGTGTTCGGGCCGCGCGGGGTTCCGGTGACCGCTCCCAAGACAATGACCGGCCGGCTGAACTCCGGTGCCGCCGCGCTCGACCTCGCCACCGCGTTCCTGGCTTTACGACACGGCGCAATCCCGCCGACCACGAACGTCCGGCCGGCCGCAGAGTACGACCTCGATCTGGTCACCACCGCGCGCCCCGGACCGCTGCGATCAGCCCTAGTGCTCGCCAGGGGGTACGGGGGGTTCAACTCCGCCATGCTCATCCGCACTATGCACAGCGAAACCGAATAGCGACCTCACCTGAAAGGAAGAAATGGCTGCCAACGAGTTCACTATCGAAGACCTCACCCGGATCCTGCGGGAGGGCTCGGGTACCGCAGAAGGTGCACCCTCCGTGTCCGCGGCCGGCGACACCGAGTTCGCCGATCTGGGCTACGACTCGCTGGCTCTCCTGGAGACCAGCGGGCGGATCGAACGGGAGTACGGAATCAGTCTCGACGAGGTGGCGCTGGCCGAGGCGATCACCCCGCGAGCGCTGGTCGACCTGGTGAACGACCACCTGGCGACGGCCGATTCCGCCGCCTGAAAGAGATTCACGACGACGGGAACAGACATGAACGAGCAGGAACGGCGCACCGCGCTGGTCACCGGCGCCACCAGCGGGATCGGGCTCGCCGCGAGCAAGCTGCTAGCTCAGCAGGGCTATCGGGTCTTCCTCGGCGCCCGGACCGCCGAGAACGTCGCTACTTCGGTGAGGCAGCTGAGCGCCGCCGGGTATGACGTCGATGGGGTGGCCTGCGATGTGCGTTCCGGCGGCGACGTGACCGCCTTTGTCCACGCGGCAGTCGACCGGTTCGGTTCGGTCGACGTGCTCGTCAACAACGCGGGCCGGTCGGGCGGTGGCGTCACGGCGGAACTGACTGACGAGCTCTGGCTCGACGTCATCGACACGAATCTGCACAGTGTCTTCCGGATGACGCGAGAAGTGCTCACGGCCGGTGGCATGCTGGCGGCCGGCCGCGGGCGCATCGTCAACATCGCGTCGACGGCGGGTAAGCAGGGGGTCGTCCTCGGGGCCCCTTATTCGGCGTCGAAGCACGGTGTCGTCGGATTCACCAAGGCGCTCGGAAACGAGCTGGCACCGACCGGGATCACCGTGAACGCGGTATGCCCAGGCTATGTCGAAACTCCGATGGCCGGGCGGGTACGTCAGGGTTACGCGACCGCGTACGGGACTTCCGAGGACGAAGTGCTGAAGAAGTTCGAGTCGAAGATCCCGCTCGGTCGTTACTCGACGCCCGAAGAGGTCGCCGGGCTCGTCGGTTACCTCGTGACCGACACCGCGGCCTCGATCACCGCCCAGGCCATCAACGTCTGCGGCGGACTTGGAAACTTCTGAAGCAGGGAAAGGAACTCGATCGTGACCAGGCGCGACGTGGAGCACGACATCCTCGTCCAGGCTCCGGCCGACGACATCTACTGGCTCATCGACGACGTGGCCAGTTGGCCGCGGATCTTCCCGCCTACGGTGTTCGTCGATCACCTCGAACGGGGAACCACAACGGCAACCGAGAGGATCCGGATCTGGGCCACCGCCAACGGCGAGCCCAAGAACTGGACATCACACAGGAATCTGGACCCGGCCGCGCGCCGGATCGTTTTCCGCCAGGAAGTGCCGGTGCCGCCGGTCGCCGAGATGAGCGGTGTCTGGTCCGTCGAACCGGTATCGCCCACCACAGCGAAGGTGCGGTTGCAGCACACTTACCGCGCGGTGGAGGACGATCCGGCCGGTCTGGCTTGGATCGACCGCGCCGTGGACCGGAACAGCCGTGCGGAATTGGCCGCGCTCAAGCAGAACATCGAAATGGCGGCGGACCCGGACCGGACGATTTCTTTTGTCGACAGCATATGGATCGCCGCCCCGGCCAAGGACGTCTACGACTTCATCAACCAAGCCGGAGCGTGGACAGATCGGTTGCCGCACGTGGCGACTGTGGATTTGCGCGAGCCGACGCCCGGAGTGCAAGTGCTCAGGATGGACACCCGCACGAAGGACGGATCCCTTCACACCACCGAGTCCGTGCGGGTCTGTTTTCCGCACCGGAAGATCGTCTACAAGCAGACCACGCTGCCGGACCTGATGGCGGTGCACACCGGGTGCTGGGAATTCATCGAGGAGGCAGATGGGAGCACGACCGCGTCCTCGGAGCACACCGTGGTCCTGAAGACCGCGAATATCGGCAAGGTACTCGGAAACGACGCAGGTATCCCGGAAGCACGGAAGTTCATCCGGGAAGCGCTGGGCACCAACAGCCGGGCAACGCTCGGTCACGCCAAGGACTACGCGGAAGCGCGGCGTTAAACCATGGCGGTGCACAGTGATCCCACGCCGTCCGCCGATGTGATCATCGTCGGTGCCGGTCCGGTCGGCCTGCTCCTCGCGCACGACCTGCGCGCTGCCGGTGTCGGCGTAGTCATCGTGGAACAACGGCTCGAGCCGCACTCCGAGTCCCGCGCGTCCACTGTGCACGCCCGCACGATGGAACTGTTCGCCGAACGCGGCCTGCTCGAGGAACTGGGGCCGCCGCCGAAAGGTGGGGCAGGGCACTTCGGCGGCATTGCGCTCGACCTGGCGGAGGCTGATCCCTCCCATCCGTACGCCGGGCAATGGAAAGTACCGCAGACCATGCTGGAGGCGGTTCTCGCCCAGCGTGCGATGGTGGACGGGGCGATCGTGCGTCGTGGTCACCGCGTCACTGGGATCGTCGAGTCGCCGACCCACGTCGAGGTCGAGGTGTCTGGCCCAGGCCGGAAACGCCGGTTGCGGGCTTCCTACGTCGTCGGTTGCGATGGCGAGAGCAGCACCGTCCGCCGGCTGGCCAGCTTCGAGTTCCCCGGACGCGACGCGGGCCGGGAGCTGCTGAGGGCTGACGTCCGTGGCGTCGACGTGCCGAACCGGCGCTTCGAACGACGGCCGAACGGGCTGGCGATCGCTTCGCGCTGGCCGGACGGGACGACCCGCCTGATGGTCCACGAGTACGGCCGCGGCCCCCGGGAACGACCCGGCGATCCGGACTACGCCGAGTTCGCCGAGGTGTGGCGGCGAGTCACCGGGGAGGACGTCGACCACGGACAACCCCTGTGGGTCAATGCTTTTGGTGATGCACGACGTCAGGTCGAGCGCTACCGCAAAGACCGGATCCTGCTGGCGGGCGACGCGGCACACGCCCAGCTTCCCGTGGGTGGCCAGGCGATGAACCTCGGCCTGCAGGACGCCGCGGAGCTCGCACCTCGCCTGGCCGCGCAGTTCGGTGAACGGCCTGACGACTCGGTGCTGGACGGCTACCACGACGTGCGGCACGCGGTCGGGCGGCGGGTCCTGGCGAACATCGATGCCCAGGCCCATCTGCTGTTCGGCGGTCCCGAGGTCGAGGCGCTGCGCGAAGTGTTCGGCGAACTCCTGGAACTGGGCGCGGTCCGGGCACATCTCGCTTCCACGATCAGTTCGCTCGACACCCCACGGCCGGCCCTCTCACGCTGGTCTGACACGAAGAAGGAGTGACATGGTTCAGCTCAGCGGTAAGACCGCGCTGGTGACCGGGTCCAGCCGCGGCATCGGACGGGCGACGGCCGTACGGCTGGCTCGCGCGGGCGCGCTGGTCGCCGTGCACTACGCGGAGAACGAGAACGCGGTCGCCGAGGTCGTGGCCGCGATCGAGAGTGATGGCGGACGGGCGTTCCCGGTGCGCGCCGACCTCGCCGAGGCGGGTGGTGTGCACGAGCTTTTCCTCGGCCTGGAGCTGGGCTTGAAGGAGCGGACGGGCGGAACCGAACTCGATATCCTGGTCAACAACGCCGGGGTGATGGGCGGTGTCGCTCCCGAGGAGATCACGCCGGAGCAGTTCGACCGCCTGTATGCGGTGAACGCCAAGGCGCCTTTCTTCATCATCCAACGCGCCCTCCGGAACCTGACCGACGGGGGTCGGATCGTGAACATCTCGTCCGGGCTCACCCGGTTCGCGAACCCGCAGGAGGTGGCTTACGCGATGACCAAGGGCGCGGTCGATCAGCTCACCCTGCACTTCGCCAAGCACCTGGGACCGCGAGGGATCACGGTGAACAGCGTCGGCCCCGGGATCACCGACAACGGCTCGCCGGTCTTCGACAACGCCGAAGCGGTTGCGCAGATGAGTGCTCTCTCGGTGTTCAACCGGGTGGGCCAAAGCGACGACGTAGCTGCCGTGGTCGAATTTCTCGCCGGCGCCGGCGCCCGGTGGATCACCGGGTCCTATGTGGACGCCAGCGGCGGCACCCTGCTGGGTGGGTGAGCACTGTGGCCCAACGGTTCCGCCGCGGACGGTCGGGAACGTCGAGACTGCTGGTCGTCGTGCTCGCCGGCACCATGTTGCTGGACGCGCTGGAAGTCTCCGTGCTGCTGCCGGTGCTCCCGCAGTTCGATGTAGCGCCGGGGGAGGCACAGTGGTTGATGAGCGGGTTCGCACTAGGCTTCGGCCTCGTCCTGCCAGCCGGTCCGCGGCTGGCCGCCCGGTATGGCAGACGGCGGGTCTACCTGGCCGCGCTCGTCTGCTTCACCGTCGCCTCGACAGTCGCCGGAGTGACCGGCGACTTCGGTGTGCTGATCGCTTGCCGGCTGATCAAGGGCGCGTGCGCGGCGCTGACGGCGTCCGGAGGTCTGGCCGTCCTGGCGGCCGCGGTGCCGGACGGGCCGCGACAACGCCGGGTGGTAGCCCAGTACGCCGCGTTCGGTGCGGCGGGGTTCACCGCGGGGCTGCTGGCGTCCGGAATTCTCGCCGGCTCGGGTACGCGGTGGGTCCTGCTGTTTCCGGCTCCGGCCGCACTCGTGCTTTTGGCGTGCGCCATCGCGGTGGTGCCGGCGGATGGCTTGCGCGTCCCGGTAGCGCAGCTCTCGTGGAGGTCTGCGCGCGAGGGGGTGTTCCTGAGATCGGCGTTCGGCGCGGCCACGCTCAACGGAACCTACCTGGCCACCCTGGTGACGACGACCTACGCGTTGCACGAACGGCAGGGCTGGAGCCCTCTCGCCGTTGCGGCCGGCTGTCTGCCGGCGTGCTTGCCGGTCGCTCTCGTCTCCCCGTTCGCCGCGCGCCTCGTCGCCGTCGCCGGGACGGCGCGGCTGATCGCGCTTGGGGCCGTGGCCACCGTGACCGGGTACGCGTGGCAACTATCGCCGTCGATCGACATGGGCTATTCACGGCTGCTTCCGACATTGCTGCTGGTCGGCCTCGGGTTCGCACTTTCGTTCGGCGCGCTCAACATGCAGGTACTGGCCGCGGTCCCGGCCGCCGACCGCGGCCGGGTCGTGCCGCTCTACCAGAGTTGCGTCCAGTTCGGGGCCGTGGCGTTGCTGGTCGGGGTGGTCGCGATGGTCGGTCTTGACGGTCCGTTGTGGATGGTCATTACGGCCGTGGGTGCGGCGGGTGCCTACGCCGCGCTCGTCGGCGTGCGCAATTTCCCAACGGCCGAGAATCGAGGAGGAATCGGATAAGCCAACAGACCCCCGATCACTTCATCACGGAAGTGGGTCACCTCGCTGCTGAATCACGCCACTTTCGGCGGGTTGGAGTATGGGGAGGGCGTGCTCACCGTGCTTGGTTCAATGGCTGGGAGGCCGGTGCATACCTGGGCTCACGATCTCCGCTTCGCTGACGGCGAATTGGGTGTGGTGTCCTTCAGCAGGATCCACCGCGTCTTGATCGACAGGCTAGACGTCTCAGGTGCACGGCGACGGGTCGTCTCCGTGTGCGACGACGGTACCGACCCCGCGCGACCTGATCTTCCAGAGAAAGGAACACCGTGCCGACGAGTTCTCATACCATCCTTGTCATCGGCCCCACCGGCAATGTCGGCCCCCACGCCCTGACCCAGCTTCTCGGTGCGGGGGTGACCGCCCGCGCGCTGGTTCGGCCGGGTGACCCGGCGGCCGACCGCGTGCCGGCGGGCGTCGAGATCTTCTCCGGGGACCTCGCCGACCCGGAAAGCCTGGTCCCTGCTCTCCGCGGGGTCACCGGCGTGTTCCTCATGTGGCCGTTCTTCACTCTCGATGTGACTACCGTGCCGCAGGTGCTGGAAGTGATCAGCCGGTACACCAAGCGAATCGCCTTCGTCTCGTCGATCGGCGTGCACATCGGGCTGGAGCCGGTTGACAACAACTGCCACGCGTACCTTGAACAGCAGATCGAAAAGGCCGATCTGACCTGGACCTTCCTCCAGACCACGGGGTTCGCCTGCAACGCGGCCGGCTGGGCTCGCCAGATCGCCGACGGTGATTCCGTGCGATTCCCCTACGGCGCCGCCGTCCGCTCTCCGATCCATGAGGGTGACGTGGCCGCGGTCGCGGTTCGCGCGCTGACCGAGCAGGGACACGAGAATCGACGATACGTCGTCACCGGGCCCGAGCAGCTGGCCCAGGCGGAGCAGCTCGGTATCATCGGCGAGGTGCTCGGTCGAAAGCTGAAGTGGATTGAGCTTCCGCACGGTGCCGCGCGCGGCACGATGGTCGAGAGCGGCTGGCCACCCGCGTACGCGGATGGTGCCCTCGACTACTTCGCGGCTCTGACGGAGCAGCCCGAGACACGAACGGACACCGTCGCCGAGGTGCTCGGCCGGTCAGCCCGGACTTTCCGCTCTTGGGTCAGTGAGAATGCGTCCCTCTTCCAGTGAGGTTGCCGTGATGACCAACACCCGTGGATACGTCGAGTTCTGGACACTGCCCACCGTGAACGCCGCCGCGGCGGACTCGCTGATCGGCCGGCTCCACGGTGAGTTTCCAGAGGTGCTCGCTACCGCCGGCTTCCGCTCCGCTCGCCTGCATGTCGGCTTCGACACCACGACGGTGCTGCTCCGGCTGGAGTGGAGCAGTTCCCAGGCCCACGACTCGTTCCGCGAAAGCGAATTCGCCCAGCGGTTGCGCCTCCTGGACGGCCGGGCGGGGGTAACTGACCCGCGCTGCTGCGGCGGCGAGCTTTTGGCACCCCTTTGCGGCCCGGACGCCGGCCGTTCACCTGAGGTCGTGGTGCTGGCGGTCCGTCACGTCGGCAACCGCCGGAACGCGCTGGCGCTGCTTGAAACGCTGGAGAACACCCGGGTGTGGAAACACGACTTCAGTGGGTTCATCTCGGCGCAGGTGGCCATCAGCGCGGACGGTGCGACGTTCATCAACTATCCGCAATGGACGAGCAAGAATGTCTTCGAAGCGTTCGTGGCCGATCCGCGCAATGCCGCGGGCCAGCCGGACATCGCCCGTCTCGAAGCCGCCGAACCCGAGATACTGCCCTGTTATTTTCGCTCCGAGGTAGCCCGGTCGAGTGGAAATCGAGAATGACCGTCACGGTGAAATTATTCCGCCGGGTTGACAGCGTCCGTTGCGGATCTCTGCCGCAGACCAAGAAAGGAGCGCCTGATGGCCGAAGATGCCGAGGACCGGCGAGAGAAAGCCGAGTTGGAAATCGCCCGGTTGTGGGAACGTATCTACGACCCTGGCACCCGCGAAATCCTCGATGGTTTACCAGTCCGGGCTGACTGGAGATGCATCGAACTCGGGGCAGGACACGGTTCGACGTCGCGCTGGCTGGCCGACAAGGTCCCGGACGGCTGGGTCATAGCGCTCGACCAGGACGTTCGTTATCTGGAGAACACCTGGTCCTCGAACCTCACCGTCCGCCGCGCGGATCTCGTCGCGGTCGACTTCCCTCCAGGCTCGTTTGATCTCGTCGTAGCCCGGGCGGCGCTGTCCTACCTGCCCGACCCAGAGGCTGTGGTCGCGCGGGCGTACGAGTGGCTCGCGCCTGGAGGGCAGCTGATCGTCGAAGACTTCTACCACCTGCCGAGCGAGGACTCCGCCACTCCACTGGCTCGACGAGTCGTCGACGGGTACGTCAAGGCCGCCGCCGGCGCGGGCGTCAACTGGCGATTCGCGCGACAGTTGCCGTCAACTCTGGCACGAACCGGATTCAAAGATGTCAAACATCGTGTCCGCCCCCTGGGGCCAGGGCAGAGCGCGGAGGGGAATGAACTGATCCGCGCACGGATGAAACTGCTGGGGCGCTCGTTCGTGGAGAGCGAACTGGTGGCCGAAGCGGATGTCGCCGAGTTCATCGAATCGGTGGATACGCCGGAGATGCAGGACGTAGCCATGCTTCTCTTCTCGGTTTGGGGCCGTAGATGAAATCAGTGTGGCCGGAGGTGACTTGAGTTCGGATTCGGCGTGACGTGTCTGACGGTTGCTCTCGAGTCGCGCACGATCGATCACGCGACGCTAGGGCAGCAGATCGCCGGGAGCGACATCGAGAGCTGTGTTGTAGACCATGGGGCGCGCTGTCACATCCAGCTCCGGATCTCCGATCATTCGCTGGATCGAAGCAACCCACGCTGGATTCGTCCGAGCCGAGTCGAGAGCGGTGCCGTTGGACCACTCCGCGACGTTGACGAAAGTCAGTTCCGCACGATCGCTCACGGCCTGGAACATCCGGGCTCGGACAAACCCCTCTGCCGCGGCCATCAAACGCGCGTTGTCCCGCCACCTGCGCAGGAACAGTTCCGCTTGCGTCAACGGCACCGAGAAAGCGTTGATCAGGGTCACCGGCCTTGTGTCACCGGCGCCAGTGTGCTCCACGGAAGTCGTCATAAGGTCACCCTAGTTCGAAAAGCGGCGAGTGTCATCTCCGGTGACACCGTTGTGGACCCTTTCTGGACCTTTCATCGAGTTGCTCTGGCGGATTGGCACGCCGTCGGTCTCTTCCGTAGTTTCCGGAAATGTGTCAGCAAAGTGCTGAAATGGTGGCGTGCACCTTGCTATCGTGTCGTTTGTAGTGAATCTTCGTGGTTATTGATCTTGTGTCCTTACGAGCGGCGGAGAGGTTGAACGAGCCTTGAAGAGCGGTAGTGAACTGCTGACCCCGGACTTGGTCCGGGGCCTGCTGGTCCAAGAAATCGCGTCCTATCTCGAAACTCCACCGAGTGAGATCAAGTGTGATATTCTCCTTTCCGAATACGGCCTTGACTCGGTCTACGCCTTGGCGGTCTGCGCCGCGATCGAAGACAGGTTCGAACTGTCCCTTGATCCGGTGATCATGTGGGACTACCCGACGGTGGATGCCTTGGCCGATCTACTGGTCGGCCTTATCGCGGGCGGACTTGGCGGACGGTCCCCGGGAGCGATCGGTGAGGCGCGCAGCCTGCCGGCGGGCAGGCTGGCTCAGGAGGCGGCCGCCCTGCCCGCCGACATCGTGCCCGGCGTCGTTGGCGCACCCGTGGCGCAGCCGCCTTACCAGGCGATCTTGGTCACGGGCGCGACCGGGTTCGCGGGCGGATTCTTGCTGCACGAGTTGCTGACTCGTTCGTCCGCTGTGGTGTTCACGCTGGTCAGGGCCCAGGACGGGACGGACGCGCTGAACCGGGTGCGTAAGAATCTCGACTCGTACGGCTTGTGGGACGACTCTTTCGAGAGCCGGTTGACGGGTGTGGCCGGTGATCTGGCGCTGCCACGTCTCGGCGTGTCCGACCAAGACTACGAAAAGCTGTCCGAACAGATCGAGATGATCGTGCACAACGGGGCTGTGGTGAGTTTCGTGCAGTCCTACGATCAGCTCAAGCCGGCAAACGTGCTGGGGACGACGGAAATCCTGCGCCTGGCCTGCCGGGGCAGGATGAAGCCGGTGCACTTCGTTTCGTCGATGGGCGTGCACGCCGAACCCGAGGGCGTCCACCACTACCCCGAGGCCCCACTCCCGGAGGATCCCGGTTGCCTGGTCGGTGGCTATCGGCAGTCGAAGTGGGTCGCGGACCGGCTCGTCAGTGCCGCAGGGGAGCGCGGGCTCCCTGTTTCGATCTACCGCCCCGGCAACATCATGGGCGCCCAGACCACGGGTGTCGTGGGACCTGATCAGATCGTCAACGCGTTGCTGAAGGGTTGTCTCCAGCTTGGCGTCGCACCGGAGTGGGATATCCAGCTTTTGCTGGTGCCGGTCGACTTTTTCGCCGCGGCCACCGCGCACAACGCTCTGGCGGGGAGGGCGCACGGACGCGTGTACCACTTGCCCGGCGCCAGGCCGGTCCCTTGGCATGACGTCATCGGGATGCTGACCGCGTGCGGGTACCCGGTGCGCCGGGTCCTGTACCGAGACTGGCTGCGCCAGGTGCGGGACGCGGGCCCGGCGAACGCGATGGCGCCCTACCTGCCGCTGTTCGGAGCCGACGCGCCCAGCGCGGACCTCGCTACCGGCGGACACCACCCTCGGGTCGAGACCGCGGCCATGGCGGGAGCGTTGCACGCCACCGGTATCACCTGCCGGGCGGTGGACCAGGAGCTGCTCGGACTCTACCTGGGTCACCTCGCCGCCACCGGCTATCTGACCCCACCCGCACGTCTCAGCTGACGTGCCGTGGCCGTCTGATTCGGCAGCACGCGAACAGAAGGGCTGGACAATTTGCCGTTTCCGAATCTCGGCCGCGCAGCGAACATGATCGAACTCGTCCGCGAGCAGGCTGCGGCCCGGTCCACCCGTCCGGCGCTGCTCGTCGCCGGCGAGACCGCGGCCGACGCGGACGTCTCGCTGACGTTCCGCGAGCTGGACGAGGCGGCCCGGCGGATCGCGTCCTGGCTGCAGGAACGCTGCCGACCTGGTGCCCGTGTCCTGGTGCTCCAGCCGGGCGGCGTGGAGTTCGGTGCTGCCTTCATCGGCTGTCTGTACGCGGGGATGATCGCGGTGCCGGCGCCGATGCCCGGCCGGTATCAGAGCCAGCAGCGGAGGCTGATCCGCATCGCGCACGACGCCGGCATCGCCGCTGTCCTGACCGAATCCGCCGAGCTGTCGTCGGTGGCCCAGTGGGCTCGCGACCATGGTCTTGCCGAGTGCGCGCTGCTCGCTACCGACGACCGCGGCGCGGCCGACCCGGAGGCCTGGAGTGATCCCGGCACGCCACGGGAAGCACTGGCCTTGCTCCAGTACACCTCGGGCTCGACCAGCGAGCCGAAGGCTGTCGCGGTGAGTCACCGGAACCTGCTGCACAACATCGACAGCCTCATGAACGCGTTCGGTGCGGCGGAGCCGGTGCGTTTCGGGGGCTGGATCCCGATGTACCACGACATGGGCCTGATCGGGCTCATGCTGCCCGGACTGCTGTTGGGGGGCGGCAGCGCCCTGATCAACCCCACCGCCTTCCTCAAGCGGCCGTTCCGCTGGTTGCAGGTGATCGACGAGCACGACGTCGTTGTCTCCGCGGCGCCGACCTTCGGCTACGAAAGATGCGCGCGCCAGCTGACCGACGCCCAAGTCTCGAGCCTGGACCTTTCGCGCTGGGAGTTCGCCTGCTGTGGCTCCGAACCGGTACGAGCCTCGACTTTGCGCGACTTCGTGGAACGGCTCGCCCCTGCCGGATTCCGGGCTACCTCCTTTTTCCCTTGTTACGGGCTGGCCGAGGCGACCCTGCTCGTCACGGGAGAAGCAGGACGCGCACCGGTGACTCAGCGGGTCGTCAGCGATTTGCTGGAAGACCACGTTTTCGTTCCGTCGACCTCTCACGTTCCGGAACGTGAACTGGTCGGCCTCGGAGCTCAGCAAGGGCTTGAGATCCGGATCGTCGACCCCGAGACCCGGCAAGTATTGCCGCCCGATCGAGTCGGCGAGATCTGGGTACGGGGTGACAGTGTCGCTCGGGGTTACTGGAGAAATCCGGCCGCCACCGCCGCGACTTTCGACGTGGTCACCTCGGGGGGCGAAACAGGTTTCCTGCGGACTGGTGACCTGGGCGCGATGTTCGACGGCGAACTCTACGTCACCGGTCGGCTGAAGGACATGCTGCTCGTCAACGGGCGCAACCTGTACC
Organism: Amycolatopsis sp. H20-H5; assembly: GCF_035828755.1. Taxonomy (NCBI): domain Bacteria; kingdom Bacillati; phylum Actinomycetota; class Actinomycetes; order Pseudonocardiales; family Pseudonocardiaceae; genus Amycolatopsis; species Amycolatopsis sp. H20-H5. The sequence continues at coordinate 74,341 of NZ_JAYMZS010000012.1, forward strand.
CCCAGGATATCGAGTACGAAATCGTTGCCCAGCACGAAGAACTCGCCTCTCTCGCCGGCGCGGTTTTCGCCGTCGACGGGACCGACCGCGAGCAGATCGTCGTCGTCCAGGAGATCCGGAGCAACGACGCCGAGCTGGTGGCTCTGATGGCGATCGCCATCAGAGCCACCGTCGCCCGGGAATTCGGCGTGCGAGTGGCGCCCGTGGTCCTGGTCCGGCCGAACACCGTGCTGCGCACCACGAGCGGAAAGGTCCGCCGTGCCGCGATGCGGGAGGCTTACCTGGCAGGCGAGCTCAAGCCGGCCCGCCAGGCTGAACTGACGGTGACATGGACGGTGACATGACCGGGGTGGCTCGGCTTCCGCGAGATGGGAGCGTCTCGTCGGTGGCCGAACTGGACCGGCTGATGGACGCCGCAGCGTGCCATGGTGGCCCGTTCTCGCCGTCCTACAGCGCCCGCCTGGATCGAACGGAAGAGTTTCCTGCCGAGGCCGTCCGCGTCCTCGACGAGTTCGGCGTGCACCGGTACTTCGTCCCCGCGAGATTCGGTGGCCGGCAAGCCGAGCTGCCCGAGGTGGTGGACCTGCTTCGTGCCGTGGCACGCCGGGACCTCACGGTCGCGATCGCCTACGGCAAGACGTTCCTCGGTGTGACGCCCGTCTGGGCGGGCGGGACCAGCGAGCAGTCGGCGTGGCTCGCCAGGCAAGTACTGGAGAACGCCATGGTGACCTGGGCGCTGACGGAGCGGGGCCACGGCGCCGACCTGATGTCCGGTGAGGTCGGCGCGACTCGCACGGCGGACGGCTGGCAGCTCGACGGAGCCAAGTGGCTGATCAACAACGCCACCCGTGCCCCGTTGGTCTTGCTGCTCGCCCGGACCGACGCCGGCGGCGGCCCGCGCGGTTTCAGCCTCTTCCTGGTCGACAAGCGCTCCCTGGAACCAGGCAGCTACACCTGCTTGCCCAAGGAACCGCTGCACGGAATCCGCGGGGCCGACATCAGCGGCATCGACTTCCACGAGGCGAAACTGCCCGCTGACGCCGTCGTGAACGCCGCGGGCACCGGATTCGAGATCGTCCTGAAGTCCTTGCAGGTGACCAGGACGGTCTGCACCGCGTTGTCGTTGGGCGCGGCGGACCACGCGCTGCGGCTCGCCGCGGATTTCACCCAGGGGCGAATGGTGTACGGCCGGAGACTGAGCGAGCTGCCCGGTGTCCGCTGGGTACTCGGCGAGGCCATCGCCGGCGCTTTGCTCGCGGAAGTGGTCACGGTGGTGGCGACGCGTTCGATCCACACCCTGACCGGTGAGATGAGCGTGATTTCGGCGATCGTGAAGGCGCTGGTGCCCGAGCTGGTGGAAGACCTGATCACGGCCGTCGGCGAGTTGCTCGGCGCCCGGGGTCAGCTCATCGACGAGTATGCGGACGGTCTGTTCCAGAAGCTCGACCGGGATCACCGCATCGTCGCGATCTTCGACGGCAGCACGACCGTCAACCGGAACGCGTTGATCAACCAGTTCCCCGTACTCGATCGCCGGTATCGAAAAGGCGGCTACGACGAACCCGGGCTGAATCGTGCGGCCGACCTCACCGGCTCCTTGCCCGAGCTCGACACGAGCGCGCTCACGTTGCTGTCGAAAGCCGGGTGCAGTGTGGTGCAGAGCGTGCCCAAGGCCGTGGCCGAGATCCGGCGGCTCGGGGCACAGGAGGCGGCGCCGGACTCGGTCGTCCGGCAGGCGCGGGAATTCGGCGAGGCTGTCGACGGGGTGCTCGCCGAGCTGGCCGAGCATCGCCCGGAGCGGCACGACGTCCCGGCCGGCGCGTTCGCACTGGCTCAACGCTACGAAGCGTGCTTCGCCGGTGCCGCTTGCCTCAGGTTGTGGCTGCACAACGTCGGTGTGGCGACTGACCGGGCCACACTCTGGCGTGACGCGACTTGGCTGTCGGGATGCCTGGCGCGCGTGCTGGCTCTTCTCGGCGCCGGGCAAGAAGCCGACGCCGCACGCGCCTACGAGAGCTTGGCGGAGGTTCTGCTGGCGACCGAGGGCGGGGCGGTGCCGAGTATTCTGACCGACGTCCCGACAGCTGAGCCGAGGGTACGAGCGTGACCACCGGGGCCGGGCGGAACCCGCCGCGGCGCGGCGTCTTCCCGCCGCTGCCGGACGACCTGGAACACCGCCTCGGTCTCCCGATGGCCGAGGACAACCCGCTCGGTTTCACCGCTGTGCTCGCTGCCGACGAACTTGCCGAGGTGCTCGAAGCCGGCGAGCGGGTGCTGGACGACTACGGTCTCAACGCCGAATTCGTGCCGGCTGGGCACGGTGGCAGACTGAGCGGACTGGACCGCATGGTGTACGTGCTTCGCACGGCGTGCCGCCGGGACCCGGTTCTGGGCTTGGGCTACGGCATGAGTTCCCTGATGGCCGCGGTGAACGTGTGGACTTCGGGGAGCAGAAGGCAACAGGAGCGGGTCGCCGAACTGTTGCTCGGCAACCGGAAGCTGGCCTGCGCCTTCCACGAACTGGAGCACGGTAACGACCTGGCGCGCGCGGAGTTCGTGGCGACACCATCGGGAGCCCCCGGTGCCGACTCCTTCGTGCTCTCCGGCCGCAAGCAGGTCATCGGCAACGTCGAACGCGCCGACGCCATTGTCCTGTTCGCCCGCACTGGTCAGGGGCCGGGTAGCCGGAGTCATTCGCTGCTACTGCTCGACATGGCCACTCTGCCCCGGGACGGTTACCGCTACCTGCCGCGGTTTCACACCTCGGGCCTGCGGGGGATGGCGCTGGGCGGCATCGAGTTCCTGAACTGTCCAGTTCCCGCAAGTTCCGTCGTCGGCGTCGAGGGTCATGCGCTGGAGACCGCCCTCCGTGCTTTTCAGATCACCAAGGTGGCTTTGCCGGGTAGTTCGGCCGGGATCCTGGACACCGCTCTCCGCACGGCGGTGCGTTTCACGCTCGGCCGGAGGCTGTACGGCCGCAAGGTCGCCGACTTGCCGTATCCGCGGGGAATTCTCGGTGATGCGTTCGCGGACCTGCTGGTGAGCGACTGCTTCGCCATGAGCGTCACCCGCGCACTGCACGTGCTGCCCGGCGAGGGAAGTACGCCGACCGCAGCGGTGAAGCTGCTCGTCCCGACCGTACTGGTGGAGGCGACGAAGCGACTGTCGGCGCTGCTCGGCGCCCAATTCTACCTGCGTTCCGGGGAGTACTCGATGATGCAGAAGCTGGTACGCGACAGCCAGCCCAGTGCGTTCGTGCACGCCTCGCGCTCCGCGTGCCGGATGAGCATCCTGCCGCAGCTGCCGTTGCTGGCCAGACGCGGCTGGTCGTCCGGCGTGCCCGCCCCGGCTCAGGTGTTCCGTCCGGGTGGCTCCCTTCCGCCACTGCGGTTCGAAGAGCTTTCGCTTTCTTCGAGGGGACAGGACCATCTCGGGGCCTCCCTGCTTGCTTTGGCCGGCAAGCTGCCCGGCGGCTCGGCGGCGCACCGGGAAGTTCAGTCGTTGGTCGATCTTTTCGCCGGTGAGTGGTCGCGGCTCAGCGAAGCCTGTTCCGGCCTGCCACCCCGGGAGCTGACCGTGACCGCGAGTCCGCTCAGCTACCGGCTGGCCGATCGTTATGCCCTGCTACTGGCCGCGGGCTGCTGTGTCGGCGTCTGGCTCGAGAGCCAGGATGGCGCCGACCCGTTCCTCCGGCATCCCTCATGGCTGATCGCTGTCCTGACCCGGCTGGCGGCTCGTCTCGGACGACCACGTCAGGCGATCCCCGACCACGTCCAGTCCCACCTGTTCGGCGAACTGCTTCGCCGGTACCACGATTCCCGAGCATTCGATCTGAGCGGTCAGCAACTGATGGAGTGGCACCCATGATGGGCAAGACGGTCCTCGTAACCGGTGCGTCACGCGGAGTCGGCGCCAAAGTCGCCACCCTGCTGGCCAAGGCCAAGGCCAACGTGGTGATCAACTACCGCCAGCGGGCGAAACTGGCCGAACGCACGTCCGCGTCCGCGACCGCGCTGGGCGGCACGGTGATGACCGTCCAGGCGGACCTCACCGACGCCGACGCGGTCCGGAGCATGTTCGACAAGACCGCGGACGCCTTCGGAAAACTGGACGCGCTCATCCTCAACGCCAGTGGTGGGCTGGAAGAGGGCAAGCCCGCCGACTACGTGACACGACTGAACGTCGAAGGCCAGGTCCGCGCGGTCGATCTCGCGACGCCGCTGATGCCCGACGGTGGCCGCATCATCTTCGTCACCAGTCACGAGGCGCACTTCTACGGCCGGCGATCCACCCTGAAGGCCTACGAGCCCGTCGCCGCCAGTAAGAGAGCCGGTGAAGACGCGCTGCGAGCACGGATCCCGGTACTCGCGGACCAGGGCATCAGCCTCGTGGTCGTCAGCGGTGACGTGATCGACCGCACGGTCACCGCGGTTCTGCTGGAGCGGAAGTATCCGGGCCTGCTGGCGCGGCGGCGGGCGCAGGTCGGTGAGCTGCTCACCGTCGACGACTTCGCTTCGGCCGTGGCGGACGTCGCGGCAGGCGCATTGCCACCTTCGGGAACAACGCTGTTCGTCGGGTCCCCGGATGCCCCCGATGTGTAGCGGTGCCCCGTGTCACCGAGCGTGGACCTCCGGCATCGCACTTCCAGAGAAAGCCGTCCGACGTGGAATTCAGCCTCTTCTTCTTCGCCGATGACAGCACGTCCGAAGCCGTCGCGGCCGGCAGCCGGTACCGGCTGCTCCTCGAGGCCGCGCGATTCGCCGACAGTCATGGGTTCAGTGCCGTGTGGACACCTGAGCGCCACTTCGACCCCTTCGGCGGCCTCTACCCCAACCCCGCGGTCACCGGCGCCGCGATCGCCGCGGTCACCAGCCGCGTGGGCATCCGGGCAGGCAGCGTGATCGGACCACTGCACGACCCCCTCCGGATCGCTGAGGAGTGGTCCGTGGTCGACAATCTTTCCGGTGGCCGCGCGGCGGTGTCGTTCGGGTCGGGCTGGCATCCGCATGACTTCGTGTTCGACCCCGCTCGGTACGCGGACCGCCGGAACGTCGTTTTGTCGACCATGGAAACCGTCCGCACGCTGTGGCGTGGCGAACCCGTGCCACGGATGAACGGCAGGGGGGAGGAAATCCTGACGCGGGTGTATCCGCCGCCGGTACAACGTGCGTTGCCGGTGTGGCTGACCAGCGCTGGAACTCCGGAAACCTGCCGAGCCGCGGGAGCGGCGGGCGCCGGTCTGCTGACCCACCTGGTCAAGCAAGGGGTCGACGTTCTCGCGAAAAACATCGTCGAATACCGCAGTAGGTTTCGTCCGTCCGAAGGGGGTATCGCCGCACCCGGCCAGGTCACGCTCATGATGCACGCCTACGTGGGCGCCGATGACAGCGTGCTCGAAGAGGCACGCGAGCCGTTGAGGCGGTATGTGGCCAACTCTCTCGGACTTTTCGGTTCCGCCCAAACGCGGGGGCCGGGAACGGGCAGGCCGATCACCCCGCAGATGCGCGAGCGGATGATCGACGTGAGTGTCGAGCGGTATTTCCGCACGGTGGGCCTGTTCGGTTCCGTCGACCGCGCGGTGGAGACGGTCGGGCGGTTACGCGGCTCCGGTGTCGACGAGATCGCTTGCCTGATCGATTTCGGCCTGCCGGCCGACAAGGTGCTGGAGGGGCTGGAGCACCTGGACACCGTCCGTCGGCGGATCAACACGACCGGCGCGCACTGAAGCTCTGACGGCCGGTCCGGCCGGCTCGCCGCGGTGGGCACGGCCAGGTTCGGCACGCCGCCCGTGGCGGGCACGCCCAGGTGCGACAGCACGGTGACGAACGGGCACTGGTCCTTGGCGAAGGAGCTCCACGGCATCAGTACCGCCTGCGGCAGACCGAGCAGATCGGCGTCCGCCTCGCCATTTATCCAAGAGATGCGAGTCGTGAAGCATCGATCGTATGTTAGTAAGACTCGCAAACCGCATCGCGGTGGTCTTTTGAAGTCTTACCGCAGGCAGACGGGGGCTCCATCTTTCGGCACTGTCCGCAAGCAGTTCGGCAGGGTGATCGGTCAGGGAGGACTCCGCGGCTCTCCGCCGGATGAGGAGGTGAGTTCTGGTCGATACGGATGACGTGACATCGTCATTGACGGTTACTTTGTCACCGGTGGCGGGGGCGTCGATCGAGTTTCCTCAGAGGAAGGCTTAATCATGCACCGTGCCGAAGAAACGGCTTTCCGAAACGAGAAATTGAGTTTCCGTGCGTTGAACATGCTACGCGCTGTCAGAGATGGCAGGGCTCAGATCACGCTCAGTTGCGAACCCGATTTCTATGTCGACGGGATGCCGTGCTGCCACCAGGATGCCGCCCACAGCCTGGCGCGGCAGGGGCTGATAGCGCCGGCTCGGCTGGGCGTGCTCGGCGAACGGGTCACCGCGACGCTGACCGAATTCGGTCTTCTCGCACTTACGACGGTGTCCGGTTCGGGCTCCGGAGCATGAGGTTAGGTGCAAGGGCAGGTGGTGTCGCGCTTTGAGGGAACTTATCCGCACAACGCGGAAAGCCGGCGATGACCAGCTCCTCCGGTGGAACACCGGCCCCGTCGCCGGTCGCGGCGAAAGTATGGGTATTATACGATTTTCGCGGGCTGAATCGATCTAGCTCCGGCTATTCCAGGTCGGTACGCGGAGTGCTGAACCCTTTCCGCATAGTGCTGGTATTCGCATGGCAGCAGGTTTGCTTATAGTGGCGGCAACCCAGCCCGGATATACGACTAGGCGAACCGGGAGTCCAAATGACGTCGGCGTTCTCGCAGGAGAGAGCTACAGCACGCTTGCGTGCATCGATAGCCCCGATGCTCACGACTGTCTCTGCCGCCACCCAGGCGGCGTGCCGGGAACTGTTGGACACTAGCATTTCAGTCCTGACCGCCGCCGCGGCGGGCGAGTTCACCTGGCTGTCCGATGCCAGCGCACGGATCCGTGACCTTTCCGCTCAGATCGCCGTGGTCGAACCGGGAGTGGATTCCCTCGTCCGCGGGCTACGTGAGGTTGTGGCCGATCTACTACGCTTGCTGTCGGAAGATTCCCACGGCGAGTTCAACGAAGCCCTGCGTGAGGTCAGCGCCACCGGAGGCAGACTTCTGTCCAGTTTGCTGGCAGGCGCACACGCGGCACGGGGTACCACACTCCAAGGGGTTGGCGCGAAAGGACGTCTTGAGCGAGCGCGTGAGCTGCTTAACGGCGAAAAGATCGCCCTTGAGGATACCTATGACCTTGCGCCCGCTTACGCTGTCATCGCTACCCGCTTCACGGGCATGGAGGTCGCTCAAGTCGATCTCAACTTTGCCCAGTTCTGTGGTGAGGGCGTGCTCAGTGCGTTGGGATCGTCCGGTGGATTCGTGCTGCTGCCAGCCGAAGATGAAGCGCGGGCGTACCAACTCACCGAGCGCGTGCACGGGTCGTTCTCCGAACCGGCCTGGATGGCGGTCTCCTGGCGAACGACAGCCGAGATCGTGCTCGGCAGGCGGGAAGCGAGCAAGATTCTCTCGTTGGTCTTGGCGACGGAGCGTCAGCCTGGTGCCTACCGCATCAACGACGTGCTGGTGGAATACGCAGTGGTCCGGCAATCCGTTGTCACTCAAAAACTCGGAAAAATCATCGAACCGTTGATAGTGCATGCAGCTCTACTTGATACTCTCAAGGTGCTGATAGCCACCGACGGAAACCGAAGTCAGGCAGCGGAAAAATTGATAATTCATCGTAGCACATTGGACTATCGGGTTCAGCGAATCGAACAGCTGACGGGCTTCCATCCCGGTGGCGTTCGAGGAATCAATATTCTCAGCACCGCTGTCGCGGCGCACGTAATTTCGGCGTGGTCCGAGCGCCTGTCATCGGCTGAGTGAAAACTTTCGGCTTGCCCGCGTCACCATGGCCGGAAACCACGGCGACGAGGAGTCGAGTTTGCCGCCGGCCTCATTGCGGCGGCGTGGAGCTCGTGCTCGCGATCACGGAAAAACGATGAACGAAGAAAGAACTGATTCTTCGTCGCGCGAAGGAAACCAGATGGAAGCACTCGCTGACGCAGGCCGGGAACAGGTACCGCGCGGGCGGATCCTCGTGGTCGACGACGACGTCAGCGTGGCAGCTACGCTGTTCACGACACTTCGATTCCTGGGCTTCGATGTCGCGACGGCTCGAACCGGCCGGAAGGCCATTCGGATGGCCACCAGTGCGCGGCCGGACGTCGTCGTACTCGAAGTAGCTCTCCCCGACGTCAGTGGATTCGACGTCTACGAGAGCCTTCGTGGGGCCTCCGTGACCGCGCCGGTGCTGTTCTTGAGCAAACGTCGTTCTACGGATGACTTGGTGAAAGGGCTGGCCCTGGGTGGCGACGACTTCGTTTGTAAGCCTTTTGAAGTCGAGGAGCTTGTAGCAAGGGTCGAAGTGCTCCTTCGTCGGGGAGCGCAACCGCGGGCGTTCAGCAGAAGGCTGAGAGTCGGTCGCCTCGAACTCGACCGGAGCACGCGGGACGTCTGGAAAGACGGCGCGGTGATCCGGCTCTCCACAACCGAGTTCGAGGTTCTTGAATATCTGATGGTCCGGGCCGGAACACCGGTGTCCAAGTCCGAGTTGCTAGCGGGTGTCTGGGGTTACGCCGCCAGCGGGGACTTCGGAGTCGTGGAAACCTATGTGTACTACTTACGACGCAAGCTGGGGGAGTCCAGGGAGACTTTCATCAGCACGACGCGCAATGTCGGCTATGTCCTCGGTGTGCGGCAGTGATCACCACCATGGCCGGCTTTGCCGCTCGGTCAGCACTCGTGTCGCCGCCAAGAACGCCACTGTCACCGGATCCGGTTGTACCAGGTGGACCGATTGCCGCGCCGGCTCGGCAAAGTTAGGCAGGAGGCCGAGCCCTCGACGGGCCACCAGCGTCGCGCCCAGTGCCGGGACGGTGCTGGACGCCACGACTGCCAGCGGGGCGTCGAGAGCCGCGGCGACGGACTCGCTCCACAGCGGAGAACCCAGGATGTTCCCTGTCGCGTGAACTGTCGCGGGCAGTTCGCCGGTCGGCGTGAGCTCGTCACGCAACCTCGCGATCCGGCGCGCAATGCTTTCGATCCGGCTTCTGGCGGCAGTCGTCCTGGTCGTTTCGAAGAGCGGCTCGGTTATCGTGGTCTGGCCGAAATTCTCAGAGATCCAGTGCCCTTGCGGTTCATCCGGATGGTATCCGGGAAGCCGCGGGCTGGGCGCGCCCAGCGGCTCCGTCGCGAAGTTCGGGCCGTCGTCGTGTGCGTGGCCGAGAGTCAGTCGCTTGAACCAGAGGCCGTCGGCAAAGATGTGCGACGATGGCCGACCGGGTCCGTTCTCCGCCGTGCGATCGCCCAGGACGCTCAGTGCCGCGACGCGACGCATGTCCAACGCGATCGTGCCGGGAGCACCCGCTCCGGTACCGAGGTGGGTGGTCACCTGCGCGGACCCGCCGACGATCAGCTGCGTTCCCCAGGGCACGTCAAGCGCGACGACAGACGAAGTGGTGAGCGGGATGACCGTCAACGCCGAGGTCAGCTCCGGCAATTGTGCCCGTCGCACGCCGACTTCGTCGAGTGTGGTTTCGGCCCAATCCAGATCATGCTCGTCGAGCAGGCCACTGCCGGACCACGTCGAGGTGTCGGCCACCATCTCGCCCGTCAACTGCCCGACGAGGAAGCCCTTGAGGTTGGTCCAGCGATACGTGTCCCGGAACGCGTCCGGAAAGTCCGCGGCGAGGGTGATCATTTCGATCATCGGTGAGCCCGCACCGGGCGCGGGTCCGGTCCGCGGTCGTCGAACCGGTCCCTGGTCCGCTGCGCGTTCCACAGCCAGGGGCGCCGAGTCGCGGGCGAGGTCATCGGTGAGAGGGCAACCGTCCTCGTCGAGCCGGATCAGCCCACGCCCTTCGCAGGTTATCGAGAGCGCCAGCACGTGCTCACCGAAGGCGGCCGAAATACCGGCGGCCTCGCGCACGGCGGACACCACCGCGTGGAGGACAACCGCGGGGCGGACGCGGGCCGTGGCCGGGCGCGAGAAACGGGAACCGATCTGCTGTTCGACGACGACCCGGGGTATCAGGTCGTCGCCGGCTGTCGCGACCGTGACAGCCGTCGAGGTCACCGAGACGCCCAGCACGACAGCTGATCGTCTGTGCGATCCTCTGGCGAGTGAGCTCAGCATGGCGATTCGAGACGGCGCCAGTGGTCTTCGTGCAGTACAAGGTGAGTGGCGGCCAGTGCTTCCTCCAGCTGGCCGACCGAGCTGACACCGACTACCGGTTCGACTGAAGGTACGGATCCCAGCATCCAGGCGATGACCACCTGGTTCGGTGAAACACGAAGCTGATCGGCGACCTCTCGGAGTGCGACGAGCCGAGAGGAGTTCGAGGAGGTCCGGTAGTGGGGCCAGAATTCGCGATCGTTCCGCGTGTACGCCCCCGAGAGTAACGGCGAGTACCCCTGGAGGGTCAGGTTCGGTTGCGCCTCGGCCCAGTCGGCTGTTTCCGGCGTGAGGGCGATTTGCGGCCCGAAGGACGTGCCTTCTTGCGGACGGAGGTAACTGTGACGCTGTTGGAGCCAGGTCACCGGGGTCCACCCGCGCTCAGCCGTGATCGAGCGGGACTGCCGCACTCTGTCGAGGTCGTGGTTGCTGAGGCCGACTTCCCGTGTCTTCCCCGACGTAACCAGGTCGTCCAACGCTCCCAAGGACTCTTCCAGCCGCACCGACGTGTCGATCATGTGTGCGTAGTAGATGTCCAGGTAGTCAGTCCCGAGCCTATTCAAAGTCTCAGTCGCGGCCGCTCGGATGGTTTTCGCGGCGAGCCCTTCACCGTCAGGGCGTCCTGAGTCGGGTGCTGGTCGTGCTCCGACCTTGCTGGCGAGACGGATGAGGCCACGGGTTTTACGTCGCCTCAGCCACTCACCGATCACCAGCTCACTTTCGTCGCCCGTTCCGAGCCAGCTCGCGTAGCAGTTGGCCGTATCGAAGGCGACCCCACCGGCGTCGACGAAGCGATCCATGATGCCGAAAGCTGTCTCCGGCCCGACGACAGTCCCGAAGTTCATCGTTCCGAGGCAGATCACGCAAAAATCCCATCTCGCTCAGCGCCCTGTCGCAGCGGACGGTGGTCCCATCCCGATGAGACTCGCACGGCACAGCGCAGGTGAACATCCGCGAAACAACGAAGTAAATCCCTTGAGAATCTGGTCAGATGCCATGATCGCCTGGCGCTCGGCGCCGTACCGGAACTATGAAATGTGAATTTCAACTTTGAGCAACTTACGAGGTTCGAGGTACCACAGTCGAGTCAGGATGGGTGAGCAAGATGGCGACTCTTCGCGGAAATGCTCACGGACAGTGACGATTGGGACTTGACATGACTCTTTCCGGTGCGGATCTGGGTGTGGATACTGTAGTCACCGCCGCCGAATCTCGCGGGCCAGGGCGCGCTGCCACCTCGGCCAGGCGGGCAAGCTCTGCCGAGCGCACGCGGGAGTCCGATGGTTCACGGCGGGCTGTGGTGCGTCACGTGCTACCGCTCTATTCGGACGTATTGTCCGCGGAATTCGAACTCGACGTGCTCACCGCTCGCAAGGTTGGGGCCGCTTGGGCCGAGTCGGGCCGCACCCTTGCCCGTATGCTCGAGGCGACGAGTTCGCTGACCGCCGATCTGGTGGACCGGGCTTTGAACCACTGTGATCTTCAAGTGCCGGAACGCTATTGCGCGGCTGTTCAGAAGTTCAGTCGCGTGGGCAGTCAAGTGCTGATTGAGCTTACGCAGGGTTTCCGTCAGGCCTGCGTGGCGCCGCGGGCCGACGAGGAGCTCACCCAACGCCGGCGCGCCCAGCTGTTGCTGGCCGGAGAGGCCGGCTTTCCGGCCGGTATCGGCTACGCGGTGGTCGCCCTATCGACCGGCGGTCAGGATCCGACCCGGGTCGACGCGGCGTTTCAGGCCGAAGGTGGTGAGCACACGCTCAGCTTTCTCGCCGAAGAAGGCGGCCACGTACTGCTGCACGCAACTGACGAAGCTGACGCGATCGGCCGGGGCCGGCGAGCTTTGGCCGCGCTCGAGCCAATCAGCAGGGCGGCTTTGGTCTGGTCGGGAGAACGAGGTGTCGCGGAGTCGCGGGCAGTCGCCGACGACGTGCTCGCGGAGACGCAAGCCCTCGGTCGCGAGCCTGGGCTGCACTTGCTCGACGACGTCTTGCTCGAGTTCGCGGTCGCTCGCGACCCCCTGATCGCCAACGTCCTCCTGAAGGTGATCGACCCCTTGCTCTCCCAGCCGTTGTTGTGGGAGACGCTGCAAGCCATCATCGAAGAGAACGGTAACCGCGGCCGGGTCGCCGATCGCCTGGTGCTGCACCGCAGCACCGTCGACTACCGGCTGCAGCGGATCGCGCAGCAGACCGGCCATTCTCCGTGCACCATCCGTGGCCTGCGAGTGCTCGCGACGGCGTCCGCCCTGCACCGGCTCGCGGAGGTGCGCAGCCGGTGCACCGGCGTTGTGAGCTGACTCCGGTCGCACCGGCAACCCGATACTGACGTATGCGATAGTGAAGGGACATCTGTTGTCTGAATCGGTCAGCGAGCCGTCGTTCGCCGTGATCACCGGCACTCAAGTGCGTGCGGTTCTCGAAGGCGACGAACAATCGGTCGTCTCGATTATCGAAGGCGCCTATCGCTTGCACGGTGCGGGCAAGACGGTGAATCCTCCGTCGTATTTCCTGCGTTTCCCGGATCGTCCGTCGGACCGGATCATCGCATTGCCGGCATCGCTGGGAGGAAACGCCGCGGTAAATGGAATAAAGTGGATCGCCAGCTATCCGGGAAATACCGCGGCCGGAATCCCCAGGGCCTCTGCGGTGCAACTCTTGAATGATCCTGAAACTGGATACCCCCTTGCCGTCCTGGAAGCATCGGTGATCAGTGCCACGCGCACGGCTGCCTCCGCGGCACTGGCGGCCGACCAAATATCCCGGGCTCGCAATGTGTGGCCCAAGCGGATCGGCTTCTTTGGCAACGGATTGATCGCCCGTTACATTCACACGTACCTCGAGCGCACGGGCTGGCAATTCGATGAGATCGGTCTCTACGACACCGACGCTCGGTCACTCGACGGCTTCCAGTCCTATCTCGAGCGGAGTGAGTCGCCGGGAACGATCGTGCGGCACTCAAATCCTCGATCCATCGTCGAGAACTCCGACATGATCGTCTTCGCCACGGTTGCCGGGGTCCCGCACGTATCCGAACCAGGATGGTTCGGGCATGCCCCGTTGGTGTTGCACATCTCTCTCCGGGATCTGTCGCCGGCAGTCGTCTTGAGGGCGCGCAACATCGTGGATGACGTCGATCACTGTCTGAAGGCCGGTACATCATTGCATCTCGCGGAACAGGATATCGGAGATCGCCACTTCGTTCATGGGACTTTATGTCAAGTGCTGGACAAAGAAGTCAGCTTGCCCGCTGATCAAACCGTGATTTTTTCACCGTTCGGTCTGGGAATCCTTGACTTGGCCGTCGCCAAGCACGTTTACGACTACCTGACGAAAGAGGGTAACCTCAGGACCGTCCCTGGCTTCTTCTCCGATCTGAATCGATTTGGTGACGGATAGCACTAGCTGGTTGTCATGCCACTTGTCGCGGAACAATCTTCGCAATTGAATGAATCTTCTGGTTTGTTGAACCCTTTCGGATAACCTGTCCAGTACCTGCGGCCCAGCGTGCTGCGTGAACTGTTTTGTCAGAAACTCTTGGTGGTTCAGATGAAGATTGTTTTCGCGGCCGCGATCGGTGAGGCCAACATACGGACGCTCGTTCCGACCGCGCTTGCGGCCGAACGTTCCGGGCACCAGGTCACTTTCGCCTCGACTGAGAGAAATCTCGAACGTCTGTGCCACTACGGGCTCACTGTCGTCGACATGGCTCCTGGCAGGGATGTGGCGGGCGTGCACCGGCGGCTGATCGAAGAAAGAAATATGCCCGGTTTGTCGTCGCAGGACTGGAGTGAGCGGCGAGCGGCCGGATGGGCGAAGATCGCGGACCTCACCTTGGACGGCATGCTGGAAGTGATCGAGCGCCATCGTCCGGACGTGGTGATCTACGAGCCTTATCACGTCGCTGGCCTGGTTTCTTCGGTGCTCAGCGGTGTCCCATCGGTGCTCCACGGTACTGGTCTGCCGATGCCGACATTCGGCGGCGCGCTGGCTGTGATGGAGCGGGGTATCGCTGGTGCGTCTCCGACCGCCACGATTTCGATCTGCCCCGGCGGGCTGGCGGGCCGATCCCACGACGACAACTGGGCCATGCGTTACACCCCGTGCAGCGTGTCCTCCGCGGGCATCCCGGGACCGCCGGCACAGTTCGAGAAACCCCGTGTGTGCGTGGTGCTTGGTGCGGGGCCGCTGCAGCCCCGGTTGCTGCGCATGGCCGGTCTGGCACTGGCCGGCTCGGAAATGGAAGTCGTCATGGAGACGGGCAACTGCGGCACCGGCGGGATTCCTCAGTCCGTGATCGCGGTTCCGTGGCTCTCTCTCGCGCGCGTGTTGCCCACGTGCGCCGTCGTGGTGCACGACGGCGGCACGAGCGTGACGTTCGACGCAATGGCCGCCGCGGTTCCACAGGTAGTCATCCCCTGTGCCGCGGATGACGTCATGAACGGTGCGGCGGTCTTCGAGAGTGGCGCCGGGGTAGTCGTGCCGCGGAGCGAGGCAAATCCCACGCGCATTCGCGAAGCTGTCTTCGAAGTAATTCTCAACGCCAAGTATACCATCGCCGCACGCAGGTTGGCGGCGGAGAACCTTGCGCGTCCGGAAGCCCAAAAGATAGTCAAGAAATTTCTGAAGATCGTCGACCACTCATAGCTTTCGAAAGTCGACGTCCGCGCTCATCGGTAGCCGTACAGGGCGGCAAGATTTCCGTAGCGCTCGGAGAACAGCTTCTCGTGGTCCGCAGTGAACTCCTTGCGCCAGGAACCTGTTTGCCCCCGATGGAAGGTGAAAGAGCGGGGATTGAAGAGGCGGGAAGCGACAACAGAAGGATTGATGTCGGTGCCGAGAAATTCGACCAGCCGGGTGACGCCGGCGAGTTGCGCCACTTCGGAGCCGCCACCTGCGGAGCCCACCAGATCTTCGAACGAAAGTGCGCAAACCTTCGGATGATACCGGAGCCATAGTGCACGCTCAAGTCCGTCTATGCCGGGAAAAGACGAGTCGCGCAACGCGAACGCCAAACGTTCCGCGGTGGTGGGGATTTTCTGCAGGAGTTCGGCGTACGCCTGGTGGATCGGCAGTTCGACCAGGTCCGCCCGGCGATGCGTGGCCAAGAAATTGACCATGGACAGCACCATGTCCCTGGGATCTCGGTAGTTGAATACGATCCTTGGCTCTCCGGTCTCGATCCACTCGTCCAGGAACACTCGATCTACGCGGTTCAGGGCGAGCTCCGGCAGGAACCAGCAAAGGCCTGCCGGGGTGTCGCGGAACCTGTGAGCGGCGTCGGATGTCAGAGCGTGGGTTGTCAGCGCCGTGAGGGAATCGTCGGTTACCGCGGATGGGCGTTCCCTTAGCCCCAAATGGATTTTCCAGCTTTCCAGAAGAGCGTCTCCGGCCTGAGCGGTCGTTCGCTCGATCAGGGTCTCGTCCCTTGAGTCGACCGGGTTGCTCAGTTCGTCTTCCGGGTAGACCGCCCGCAGAAGTTTTCGTTCGATCCTCCTGGTGAAGGCCGGATTCTCCACGAATTTCCCAGGTTGTCGGCCGAGTCGGCCGATGAGCGAATACCCGAGCGCGGTCATCGCTTCTTTGAGCAAATGTGTTCCTGATCGTTGCAGGGAAACCACCACCACGCGGCCAGCCGTCCGTGAAGCGGGCTCGTTGGGCACATGGTGCTCGGCCGGACTCTCGGTTCTGACGAAATTCACGTGACTGCGATCCTGTCGTCGACCAAACTGGCTGGGGATGTCGAAATCATCAGGCGCCCCCACTGGTAGAACGCGGTGAAATGTCGTGCGCCAAGTCTGCTGCCTAAATTCTCGGTGGAAGAACGTCCAGCGTCGAGCGGAGTTCCTCGGTTGCGCGGGGGAGCCCGCAGTCGCGTGGCCGAGTACTCAAGTTCGGCGGATAGCCAACTCTTGGGCAAGGAGTTGTAATTCTACTCTTGCGCCGTTGCTGGCGAAACTCGAGACGGGACGTCATCAGCTTGCGCGCCTTGAGTGAGGAGCCGAAGATGCGTGCTGTTCTGTTCAAAGAGTTCGCCACACGAGTGACCGAGAGCCCGAACGCCGTTGCCGTCGCTTGCGGTACGGAACAAATCGGCTACGCAGCCCTCGACCGGGCTTCTGATGCCGTCGCCACCGTATTACTCACCGAGGGATACGGTGCCGGCAGCGTTGTGGGGACCGCCATGGCCCGCGGGGTGGGCCTGATCGTCGGCATCCTGGGCATCTGGAAGGCCGGGGCTGCCATGCTGCCCATCCGGTCCCGCGGAGTCGATGCCGCCGGGATGGAGAACCGCACCGACGCCGATGTCGACTTGGTGCTCGACGAACCGCTGGTCAGGGCATACGTCGCGCTCGGTGTGCGCGTGCCCTTGGCGCCGGTCGAGCCTGGTGACGCCGCCTACGTCCGCCGCACCTACAACTCGGACGGCCGTTCCAAGGCCGTGGCGCTGGACCACCGACGCATCGCCGGCCGGGTGCGTGTGACGGCTGAGGGCTACCGGCTCGGCGCTGCGGACGGCCTGTTGCACCTCACCTCGGGCGACTCACACACCTTCTTCTGGGAGGTCTTCGCATCGCTTGTCACCGGAGGGCGCTTCGTCTTCGATGCGCCCAGAGCGGCGCAGGACCCGGTGGGGACGATCGACAGCGTCCTGCGGCACCAGGTGACGGTGTTGCGGGTGGTGCCCGACGCGCTAAGACAGCTGGTCGCTCAGCCGTCTTTCGGGTCCTGCACGTCGCTGCGCCTGCTGTTCATCATGGGCGGACCGGTCGATGCCGAGCTCCGTCGGCGAGTGCTCGCCGAACTGAACGTGGAATTGGTGTGTCCTCGGGGGTAGTCGCCGCGGCCGTCTCAGCCGGCCCGCTCCGAAGTCGACCCGAAAACGTGCCGGGCGAAGATCATCGCGACAGCCAGCAAGACACTCATCATCACCAGCGCGACCGGCGCCGGGTGAACCACGGCAAGACTTGATCCGCTGTCGGCCACGGGATTGCCCCACAACCGCCGGCAGGTGGTCGCGACTGTGCTCACCGGGCTCCATGACGCCAGAACCCGGAGCCACGGCGGAAGGCCGTCCGGCGGGACGAAGGCAGTCGAAAGAAAGGAGCCCGCGACCAGCACCAGACCGGACAACGAGTTGACCGTCGACGGTCCCCGGAACCACAGCCCGGCCAGAATGCCCGCCCACGACATGAGAAACGTCAACATGAGCAGCAGGCAGAATCCGCCCAGCGCCGGCAGAAACCCGGTGTGGATGCGCCAGCCGAGGAACCAGCCGACCCCGGAGGCGACGACCATTCCGGCCGCCGTGAGCAGCAGGTCACAGAGAGACTGCGCCATCAGCACCGGGATTCTTTTGATGGGCAGCGAGCGGAACCGGACGAGCATGCCGCCACGCAGGTCGTCCGACATGGCGATAGCGCTCGTTCCGAAGCAGGTCAGTGCGACCTGCGCACCCACCCCGGCCATCATGAAGTCGAGGTAGCCGACACCGCCCGGCAGCACGATCGTCTTGTCGAGCAGGT
This sequence comes from Amycolatopsis sp. H20-H5, assembly GCF_035828755.1. NCBI lineage: Bacteria > Bacillati > Actinomycetota > Actinomycetes > Pseudonocardiales > Pseudonocardiaceae > Amycolatopsis > Amycolatopsis sp. H20-H5. Next base: position 92,103 of record NZ_JAYMZS010000012.1, read on the forward strand.
AACCCAGCACGAAGACCATCGTCACGGGGGTGAGCGTGACGGCCAGCAGTTCGCCAGGAGAGCGACGGAGCCGTTGCAACCGCCGTCCGGTCAGCGCGATTGTTTCGGTGAAGATCATGCGGGACGCTCCGATTTGCTCTTGCCGGTGAGGGTCAGGAAGACGTCGTCGAGTGAAGGGCGGCGAACGGCGAATTCCGTCACGGCCAGACCGGCGCGGTCGAGCGCGGCCGCCGCCGCGGCGATCGTGGCCATGCCGTCGGCCAGGGGGAGCGAGATGCGCCCGCCGTCGCGGTCCACCTCAGGATTGTCGGCGGCGATGTGCGCGAGCGCCGCCAGCGCGGCCGGGACCTGAGCCGGGATCTCCAGCGAGATACCGAGCCATTCGCCGCCGACCTTGGATTTCAGCTCTTCTGGCGTGCCCTCCGCGATGACCGCACCGGAGTCGAGGACGACTATCCGATCGGCGAGTTCATCGGCTTCCTCGAGGTACTGGGTGGTGAGCACCACGGTGATGCCGTCGCGTGCCTGTTCCCTCACCTCGTCCCACAACAGCTGCCTGCTGCTCGGGTCCAGGCCGGCGCTCGGCTCATCGAGGAAGAGCACCGCCGGGCGCGTCACCAGGCAGCAGGCGAGGTCGAGCCGGCGGCGCATGCCACCTGAGTACGTCTCGACCATCCGGTTCGCGGCCTGCCCGAGATCGAAGCGCTGCAGCAGCTCCTCGGCGCGTTGACGGCTTTTCCGCGCACCGAGGTGCCACAGCTTGCCGAGAAGGACGAGGTTTTCCCGGCCGGTGAGCCGAGTGTCGAGCGCGGCGTACTGCCCGGCGACGGCGATTCTGCTCCTGACCTCGTGTGGCTGGCGGGCCACGTCGAAGCCGGCGACCCGGGCGAACCCTCCATCGGGCCGCAGCAGCGTCGTGAGGATGCCGACCGTTGTGGTCTTACCGGCACCGTTGTGGCCCAGCAGGCCCAGTACCGTACCGGCGGGCACGGTGAGATCGACACCTCGGAGAGCCTCGTGGCCTCGGTAGCGCTTGCGTAACTGGTGGGTTTCCACGACCGCGTCCACGCCAGCCTCCTTCCTGATGTTGGCAGACGACGGGAGCTTCGCGCTATCCGCCTTGGCACAGGGCCAACAGGTTTTTTGCGGATTGCCAGTCAGTCGCTGCGAATACTGGCTGTTCTGGTCCCCACCACGAACAGGAGTGCCGCGATGTCGGAAATTGCGTTGCCGCTGACCTCCGCGCAACGGGCGATGTGGCAACGCTGCGCCAGCCAGCCGGACAGCGCCGTGTTCAACATCGCCGGCTACTACGACATCCGTGGCCCCCTCGACGCCACGCGCTGGATCACCGCTGTCAACTCGGTGTGCCAAGAGGCGGAGTGCCTGCGCACCCACTTCGTTTTCGACGACGGCGAACCGCGGCAGCTGATCGTGCCCGCCGAGCCGGACGTCCAGATCCTGGAGCTCAGCCGCACGTCAGCCGAGGACTGGATGTGGGCCGACGCCCGCAAGCCGTTCGACCTGTACGCGCCGATGCTGCCGCGCTTCACCTTGATCCGGCTCTCCGCCGAGCACCACCTCTTCTACGGGGCCTTCCACCACATCAGCGCTGACGGTTTCAGCCACGGCCTCCTCTTCCGGCGGTTCACGGAGGTGTACGCCGCGATCGACGGCGACCAGCCGCTGTCTGAGGGTGCGTTGCGGTCGTTGCGGTTGCTGATCGACGACGATGTGGCGTACCACGACGGGTCCGCCCAGTATCAGCGTGATCGCGCGATGTGGAGCGAGCGCTTTCCGGTCACCCCGGAACTGGCCGGCTTTTCCGGTCGTGCGGCCGTACCGGCGACGGACTTCATCCGTGAGTGCGGCATCCTCCCGCGTTCGGTCCGGGAAAAGTTCGAGGCCGCGGCCTGGGCGGCACGGATCGCCGTTCCGGAGGCGCTCATCGCCGCCACCGTGGCGTACGTGCAGCGAATGACCGGCACGTCGGACGTGCTGGTGAACATGATCGCGAGCGCGCGCAAAGGCGCGGTGATGAGGACTGTGCCCGGTATGGTCGCGAACTCCCTGCCGTTGCCGATGGTCATCCGGCCGGACATGACCCGCGCCGATCTTTTCGCGCACGCTGCGGACGAGATCAAGCAGACGGTCCGGCACCAGCGCTATCCGGTGGCGCTCGTTCGCAACCACATGGGCTTACCCGGTGACTCACGCCCCTTCGGGCCCACGGTGAACATTCTCGGCCTTGGCGGCGAGTATTCGTTTGCCAACTGCGTGGCCACCGCGCACGACCTTACTTCCGGTCCGGTCGACGACATCGAGTTCATGTTCGGCGAAAACGCGGCGGGCGACTTCACGCTGCACGTGTATGCGAATCCTGCGCTCTACTCGGAACAAGACCTTGTCAAGCACGTGTCGCAACTCGTGCGGTACCTGACGGACTTCGCCGGCCTGGGCGCGCAGGATCGGCTCGCGCGCATCGACGTCGCGCCCGCCAACGTGCACGCGGGTACCTCGCACGATGATCCCGGCAGCATCGACGAAGTCTTGGCGCGGATAGGGGACCTCGCGGACGTCGCACCGTCGATGGTCGCCGTCACGGACGATGAAGGGACCTGGTCTTACTCGGACCTGTGGACCTTCGCCGCCGCGTCGGGGGCTGGCCTGGTGAACGCAGGCCTGCGGCGGGGCGGCGTGGTGGGCATCATCGGAGAGCCGGGCCGTGAGTTCATCGGGTCGGTTCTCGGGGTGTGGGGTGCCGGCGGGGCGTACGTTCCGGTGGACCCGTCGATGCCGCTGGATCAGCTGGCCGGGATGCTCGCCGACAGCGGTGCCGGGTGGCTCGTGAGTCCGACCCGATCGCTCGCCCTGGCGAAGGAAATCGCCGCGGCGGTCGCGGGCCTTCGCGTGGTCGTCGAGCGTGCTCCAGGTAACGACTTCCCCCTGGTGTCGCGCCGGCCTGATGACGCGGCCTACGTGCTGTTCACCTCGGGCTCGACCGGCCGTCCGAAAGGCGTGGTCGTCTGCGACGGCGGGCTGGTCAACCACCTCTGGGCGAAGGTCGAGGATCTCGACCTTTCGGCCACGGACGGCGTGGTGCAGAACGCGCCGTTGACGTTCGACATTTCCGTGTGGCAGATGTTCGCACCGCTCCTGCTCGGCGGCCGGGTGCGGGTCGTGGGTGCCGGACTCAGGTCGGACCCCGCCGCGCTGTTCCGGCTCGCGGCTGCCGAGGGCGTGTCCGTGGTCGAGGTCGTCCCGTCCGTGCTGCGTGTCGCCCTCGACCTATGGGACGCGGAAGTACCCGCCCCCCGGTGGCTCGTGGTGACGGGTGAGGCGTTCCCGGCCGATCTGCGCGACTCCTGGAAGGCGCGGTTCCCCGGCAGTGGCCTGATGAACGCCTACGGCCCGACGGAGTGCTCCGACGACGTGACGCACGCCGTCCTGCGGGCGGGTGGCCCGGTGCCGATCGGCCGTCCCGTGCGGAACACCCGCCTGTACGTGTTGGGCCCGGAGTTGCGGCCGGTTCCGCCGGGCGTGGCGGGGGAGCTGTACGTCGCCGGCACGGGTGTGTCCCGTGGATACGCCGGTCGGTTCGGCCGGACGGCCGAACGGTTCGTGGCGGATCCGTTCGGGCCGCCGGGCACGCGCATGTACCGCACCGGTGACCGGGTGCGCTGGACGGGGGAACTCGAATACCTCGGCCGCGCCGATGACCAGGTCAAGGTGCGCGGCGTCCGGATCGAACTCGGCGAGGTCGAGGCCGCGATCCGCGCGTTGAGCGACGTCGTCGACGCCGTGGCGGCGGTCCGGCCCGACCCGACGGGCCAGTCGTGCCTGATCGGCTACGTGCTCCCGGACGGTGCGTTCGACGCCGCGGCCGCGCGCAGGGACCTGGCCGAAAGGCTGCCGGCCGCGTTGGTCCCGGCGACGCTCATCGTGGTCGAGGGCATCCCACTGGACGGCAACGGGAAGGTCAAGCGGGCGGAGTTGCCGGATCCGGTCTGGCGCGCGCACGGCGAGCAGCCACGCGATCCTCGGGAAGAGATCCTCTGTGGTCTTTTCGCCAAGGTTCTCGAGCTGCCCGGCATCGGCATCGGGGACGACTTCTTCGCGTTGGGTGGCCATTCGCTGCTGGCTAACCGGTTGGTCGGCGAGATCCGGCTCGCTTTCGGGATCGAGCTACCGGTGTCGACGGTGTTCGAAAATCCGACGGTCGCCGGATTGGCACCCGCACTCGCCACGGGGGACACCGCCAGGCCGCCCGTGCGCCCGGCCATCCGGCCCGAGCGGATCCCGCTTTCGTTCGCGCAGCGGCGACTGTGGTTTTTGAACCAGCTCGGGGAGGTCGGCGCGGCGTACCACGTGCCGATGCTGCTGAGGCTGCCAGGAAGCCTCGACGAGCCGGCTCTGTGTGACGCCCTGCGTGAGGCTCTGTGCGACCTGATGGCGCGGCACGAAAGCCTCCGCACGGTGTTCCCTGTCGACGAGGGGGTGCCGCACCAGCGCGTCATGGACCCGTCGGAGGCCCGCGAGTGCTTCAGCTTCGACGTCGCGCCCGGTCCGGAAGAAGATCCCGCGGCCGCGGCCGCCTCATTCGCCCACGAGCCCTTCGACCTGGCCGTCGACCTACCGGTCCGCGCCCGCCTGTTGCCGGGCCAGGACGGGGGGCACGCCCTGGCGCTCGTGGTCCACCATATCGCCGCGGACGCGTTGTCATGGCAACCCGTCGCGCGGGATCTCGCGGCGGCGTACGAAGCTCGCGTCGCCGGCACGGCCCCCGATCAGTCGGCGTTGCCGGTCCAGTACGCCGATTTCACCCTGTGGCAGCGGAATCTGCTGGGGGAGGAGTCCGATTCCGGTAGCGTCGCCCATACCCAGCTGGAGTTCTGGCGAAGGACGCTCGCCGGAGTCCCCGACGAGCTGGCTCTGCCGTTCGACCGGCCGCGCCGGGCCGGGCCGTCCCTCGCCGGTGACCGGGTGACGTTCGAACTCGACCCGGAAACCCATGCGTCCCTTGTGGACGTCTCTCGTGCGACTGGGTCGACAGTGTTCATGGTCCTCCAAGCAGCTCTGGCGCTGCTGCTGGCGAAGGTCGGCGCAGGGAACGACATCCCGATCGGAACACCCGTCAGTGGCCGCCCCGATCCTGTTCTCGATGAGCTGGCCGGATTCTTCGTCAATTCGGTCGTGTTGCGCAACGATCTGTCGGGGGCGCCGACTTTCGAAGAACTGGTCGCCAGGGTGCGTGAGACCGACTTGTCGGCCTTCGCGCACCAGGATGTGCCCTTCGAACTCGTCGTCGACACGCTGAACCCCACCCGTTCGATGTCACGGAACCCGCTTTTCCAGGTCATGCTCGCCGCTCAGTTCGAACAGAAACTGGCTGGAGTGCCGGTCGAGCGAATCGACACGGGAACGGCGAAATTCGATCTGCTCGTCGAGTACGTCGAGCGATACGCCGCTGGGGTTCCCACGGGTGTCTCGGCCGCTGTCGAGTACAGTTCCGATCTTTTCGACCGTGCGACGGTGGAAATGCTCGTCGCACGGCTGCGCTCACTCATCCATGACGTCATGGCGGATCCCCGGCGGCCGATCGCGGAAATCGATGTTCTGCAACCCGCCGAGCGCGCTCTCGTCGTGGACGAATGGAACTCGACGGACTTCCCGGTGCCGGCGTTGACGGTTTCGGATCTCGTGTACGCCCGCGTGGCTTCGATCCCGGACGCCACCGCGGTCGTCTTCGAGGACGAGTGCCTCACCTATGCCGACCTCGCGGCGCGGGCTGATCGGCTGGCCGGCGAACTCGCGGCCAGGGGCGCCGGGCCCGAACGCGTGGTGGCGGTGCTGCTGCCGCGTTCGGTGGAGCTCATCGTCGCGCTGCTCGCCGTCGTGCGCTGCGGCGCGGCTTTTCTGCCGATCGATCCAGACTATCCCGAAGGACGGATCGTTCACCTCCTCGGCGACGCCGCTCCGGTGGTCGTGGTGACCAACGCCGAGATGTCCAGCCTCTTGCCTCCAGACATCGAGCCGCTGGTGCCCCCCTTCGAAGGTGCCGCACCCGCCGGCACCCCGCTGGCGCCGTTCATCCCACGCCTTCACGGGTCGAACGCCGCCTACGTGCTCTACACCTCGGGTTCGACGGGGAACCCCAAGGGCGTGGTCGTGTCCCACGCGGCGCTGGTCAACCGTCTCTTGTGGATGCAGGAGACCTACGGCTTGTCGTCTTCGGACCGGGTGCTGCAGAAGACGTCCTGCGGTTTCGACGTGTCCGTCTGGGAGTTCTTCCTGCCGCTGATCACGGGTGCGACCCTGGTGGTGGCGCGACCCGGTGGGCATCGGGATCCGGCCTACCTGGCTGACTTGGTGCGCCGGGAAGGGATCACGGCCGTCCACTTCGTGCCCTCGATGCTGCGGGAGTTCCTGCCCGAGGCCAAGGGACTGGAGCTGCGCCGGGTGTTCACCAGTGGCGAGGCACTCTCGCCAGTGCTGCGCGACGACTTCCATCGAACGCTGGACGCCGAACTGCACAATCTCTACGGCCCGACCGAGGCCGCCATCGACGTGACCGCGTGGACTTCACCTCCTGGTCCGGCCGCGGTCGTGCCGATCGGGCGTCCTGTCTGGAACACCCAGGTGTACGTTCTCGACCAGTGGCTCCGGCCGGTCCCACCGGGCATCGTGGGCGAGTTGTACCTCGGCGGTGCCCAGCTGGCCCGTGGTTATCTCGGCCGGGTCGACCTCAGTGCCGAGCGGTTCGTCGCCTGTCCGTTCGGCGCCGCGGGCGCGCGAATGTACCGCACTGGTGACCGCGCCAGCTGGAACGGTGGCGACCTGCGCTACCACGGCCGGGTCGATGAGCAGGTCAAGATCCGCGGGGTCCGGGTCGAGCCCGCCGAGATCGAGGCGGTGCTGCGGGAACACCGGGACGTCACGGAAGCGGTGGTGTTGGCCCGTCCCTCGGCGGTTGGCGATCTTCAGCTCGTCGCCTACGTGATAGGCGACGTCGACCCGAGTGCGCTGCGAGCGCACGCGGTCGCGAACCTGCCTCGCGCCCTGGTGCCCGCGTTCTTCGTGTCCATCGAAAGTCTTCCCCTCTCGCCGCACGGAAAACTTGACCGGCGTGCGCTGCCGGCGCCGGCGGTGACCAGCAGCGGGCGACCGCCTGGGACGGCTGCCGAAGCGGCTTTGTGCGAACTGTTCGCCGACGTTCTCCGAGTACCGTTCGTGGGCGTCGACGACGACTTCTTCCATTTGGGAGGACACTCGCTGACGGCGACCCGGCTGATCAACGGGGTCCGGACCCGCCTGAACGCCGAGCTGCCGATCCGCGCTGTCTTCGACAGCCCGACCCCGGCAGGCCTCGCCGAATTCCTGGCCGTGAAGCCCGAGGCTCCGCGACTGGACGCGGACACCCCCCGGCCGGACCGGCTGCCACTGTCTTACGCGCAGCAGAGGATGTGGGTCGAGCAGCGGATCTCGGGTCCGTCGGGCACATACAACATCGCTGTCGCGATCCGGCTGACGGGGAGTTTGGCCCGGCGCGCGCTGCACGCCGCCTTTGTCGACCTCGTCACCCGGCACGAGAGTCTGCGCACGATCTTCACCGAGACCGACGGCGTACCTCACCAGGTCATTCTCGAAGCCGCTCCCGAACTGACGGTGGTCGGGAGGGAGCCGATCGAAGTGGAGCTGGTCGGGAACGCCAGCGAACCCTTCGACCTCGGCGTCGACCTCCCGATCCGCCTGAAGCTGTACGAGTCTGGCGAGAACGAGCACGTCCTGCTGCTCGTCGTGCACCACGCCGCGGCCGACGGCTGGTCGTTCGGCCCGCTGGCACGCGACCTCTCCCACGCGTACTCGGCGCGCCTCCGGGGGATCAGTCCGGACTGGCCTGCACTGCCGCTCCAGTACGCCGAGTACGCCTGCTGGCAACGAACTCTCGAGATGCGAGAGCAGCAGGAGTTCTGGAACACCACACTGGCCGGTCTCCCGGAAGAGATCGAGCTGCCGATCGACCGGCCGCGCCCGGCCGCGCCCACCCGGCGAGGTGCGGTCGTCGCGTTCCGCGTCGACCGCGCACTGCGGGAGAACGTCGCGAGTCTCGCCGAAGCGAGCGGTGCGACCGAGTTCATGGTCGTCCAGGCCGTGCTCGCCGGGTTGCTCGCCAAACACGGCGCGGGCACTGACATCCCGATCGGCACGCCCACGGCCGGTCGGTCGGGCAGCGGGCTCGACGACCTCGTCGGGCTGTTCGTCAATACCCTCGTGCTCCGGACTGATCTGTCGGGGAACCCCACCTTCCGCGAGGTCCTGGCTCGGGTGCGTGAGGCCGACCTGAGCGCCTTCGCCCACCAGGACCTGCCCTTCGAACGCATGGCGGCGAGGTTCCAGGTGTTGCTGGCGTTCCAGAACGTTCCGGAGGCGCACCTCGGCCTGCCCGGTCTGGTCGCGGCCGTCACTCCCGTTCCCACGGGCACGGCCAAGTTCGACCTGTCGTTCTCCTTCACGCCGGACAGCGAAGGTATGCAGGGCTACCTTGAGTTCGACACCGACCTTTTCGACCAGGCGACCGCACGGTCACTGGCCGATCGCCTCATCGATCTCCTGGCCAAGGGCACCGCCGCGCCGGACACCGTGTTGGGCACGCTCGACGTCAGCGAAAACGTCGGTCAGCACGGCGAAAGCCGGCATTTGCCGAAGGCCGCGGTGCCCGAGGTCTTCGAATACCAGACGCGTCTGCGGACCCGGTTGCCTGCGGTCCTGTGCGATGGCGTCGAGACCAGCTACCTCGAACTGGACAAGCTCGCGAACCAGTTGGCCCACGTGCTCATCAAAGCGGGCGCCGGGCCCGAAGCCGTGGTCGCGCTGATGATGCCGCCGTCGACCGATTTGGTGGTGGCGCTGCTCGCGGTGCTCAAGGCCGGCGCGGCGGTGCTGACCGTGGACCCCACTTACCCGCGGGACCGCATCGCCCACCTGATCCGGGATGCCCGCCCGGTCCTCACCCTCGTCACCTCCGGCGTCCAGCGCGTTTTCGATACGCCGGTCCTCGTCTTTGACGAGATCGGCCCGGAGTTCGACGCTGCCTCACCGATCGCTCCGACCGACAACGACAGGTCGGCCCCGTTGTCCCCGGACAACGCCGCGTATGTCGTCTACACGTCCGGTTCGACGGGAACCCCGAAGGGCGTCGTCGTCCAGCACCGCAACGTGATCGCGCTGGCCGCCGACCACCACCGCAGGTTCGACGCGGGTCCGGGCACCCGGCTGCTCCAGTTCGCGCCACTGAGCTTCGACGCCGCGCTCGGCGAGATCCTGGTGGCGCTGCTCAGCGGATCGACGCTGGTGCTGCCGCAGGCGCACGAGCGTCTCCCCGGTGAGTCGCTCGCCCGGCTGGTCGCCGACACGAAGGCGAATCTCGTGGTGCTTCCGCCGACCGTGCTCGCCACGTTGCCCGACGATGGCCTGCCCCAAGGGATCACGCTGATCGTGGGAGGTGAGGAGTGCACGCCGGAGCTGGTCGACCGCTGGGCGTCTGGGCGGCGGATGATCAACGCGTACGGGCCGACGGAGGTGACGGTGACGGCGACGATCACCGGCGCACTGGAACCCGGCACGAAACCGACCATCGGCCGACCGCTCGACAACACCTCCGCCTATGTCCTGGACCCGTGGTTGCGGCCGGTGCCACCGGGCGTTTCCGGTGAGCTGTACCTCGGCGGCGCGCAGGTCGCACGTGGGTACCGCGACCCGGCGCGAACTGCCGACCGGTTCGTCGCCGATCCGTTCGGGCCCGCCGGCGCACGGCTCTACCGCAGCGGGGACCTCGCCGCGTGGACCGCGGACCACGAACTGCGGTATCTCGGACGCGCTGATCAGCAGGTCAAGATTCGCGGGTTCCGGGTGGAGCTGGGTGAGGTCGAATCCGTGCTCGGCGGGCACCCCGGTGTGTCCCACGCCGCCGCGACCGCACGTGACGGAAGGCTGCTGGCCTACGTCATCGGCGGCGCCGAGCCGGACGAGTTGCGCGAGTACCTGCGTGGCAGGCTGCCCGAACACCTGGTTCCCGCCGCCATCACGACAGTGGCGGCCTTCCCGCTCACTCCGAACGGGAAGCTGGACCGCGCGGCCCTGCCCGACCCCACTTTCGTGGCCGGCTCGGCGTTGCCCGGCACGGAGGTTGAACGTGCCGTCTGCGACGTGCTCGCGGATGTCCTGGGCCTATCCGCGGTCGGGGCCGACGACAGCTTCTTCGACCTCGGTGGCGACAGCATCATCGCGCTCAAGGTCGTCGCCAGGGCGAGGCAGGCGGGGTGGGTCATCACGCCTCGCGACATCCTGATGAGCCGGACACCACGCGCCATAGCGGAGCTCGCGCTCCCGGTCGGCAGCGCGGCGAAACTTCCCCAGGTGGACGGCGTAGGCCGTGTCGAACCGACTCCGATCGTCGCGTGGCTGCGTGACCACGGCGGCCCGTTCGCCGGGTACAACCAGGCGATGGTGTTCACCACCCCGCTCGGTGCCACCACGGCTCGGCTCCGGGAAGTGCTGCGGAGCTTGGCGGACCACCACGACGCCCTGCGGCTGCAGCTGACGGACAGCTGGGAGATCTACGTTCGGCCAAGGGGTTCGGTCGACGTGGACGTCCGCCGGGTGACGGCCGCGGCGGACGAACTCCACGCCGAGATCGAACGATACGGCGCGGCGGCGAGGGCGGAGCTGGACCCGGTCAAGGGTGACGTGCTGCGGGCCGTGTGGTTCGACGCGGGCCCGGACGAACCCGGACGGTTGCTGCTGGTGCTGCATCACCTCGTCGTCGACGGCGTGTCTTGGCGCATCCTCACGGAAGACCTCGCCACGGCGTGGCGGAGTGAGACTCTGGAACCGGTCGGCACGTCGCTGCGGCAGTGGTCCCTGCTGCTCGCGGCGCAGCGTCCCAGTGAATCCGAGTACTGGCTCAAGGTCCACGAAGGTCCCGACCCGCTCCTGGGCCGCCGCCCACTCGACCCGGCTCACGACACCACACTCACGGCACGACGTACCCGGCTCGAGTTGTCCCCGCGCAAGACGGCCGAGCTTCTCGACACCGCGGTCGTGAAGCTGCGAGCTGGTGTCCGGGACATCCTGCTGGCCGGTCTCGCCGAAGCGCTCGGCCGGCCGCGCCTCGTCGCCCTGGAAGGACACGGGCGCGAGCCGGTCGTCGACGGTGTCGACCTGTCCCGCACGGTGGGCTGGTTCACCAGCGTCTACCCCGTGCGGCTCGAAGCCGGTGACAACGCCCTGCGCCGGGTGAAGGACTTGCTGCGGGCGGTGCCGGGCAACGGGATCGGCTACGGCATCCTCCGGCACTTCGACCCGGAATCCGGCCTGGCCGGCCGTCCGGTACCCCAGATCTGCTTCAACTATCTGGGCCGGTTCGGCGCGAACGCGGTCGGCGACTGGACTCCGGAAGCCGTCTCGGTCGCGGAAGCCGATCCGGACATGCCGTTGCCCCATGTGCTGGTGGTGAACGCCGCGATCGAAGACGATCGGCTCGTCGCCGAATGGATCTGGGCCGGCGACGTCTTGGCGGACGCCGATGCGCGGCGTCTCGCCACGCGGTGGCTTCGCGCGGTGGAAAACCTGATCGCCCGATCGGCCGGTCCCGAACCGAGGACCGCCGAACTGACCTTCACCGCACTCGCCGAGGACGAGCTGGAAGAGCTCGCTTTCGGCCTCGCATCGGAGGAAACGCTGTGACGAACAAGGGACTGCAGGACGTCCTCCCCCTGACCCCGCTTCAGGAGGGCTTGCTCTACCACGCGGCACTCGACGGGGTGGACGTTTACAACGTTCAGCTCGTGGTCGACCTGGAAGGTGAGGTGGACGTAGACGCGCTGCACGCGGCCGCGCAGGCCGTGCTGGACCGGCATCCGCAGCTGCGCGCTTGTTTCCGGCGGCTCCGTTCGGGCGAGCCGGTGCAGGTCATCCCGGCCCGCGCCCTGCTGCCCTGGCGAGAGGTGGATCTCCGCGACCGCCCGGAGTCCGAAGCGGAGGACGTCGTCGACGAGGAACGTCTACTCCGGTTCGACATGGAAAAGCCACCCCTCATGCGGTTCTTGCTGCTCAGGTTGGACGAGCGGCGGTACCGGCTGGTGTCGACGAATCATCACGTGCTGGCGGACGGCTGGTCGATGCCGCTCATCCTGCGTGATCTGTTCGCTCTCTACAGCGGCAACCTGGTGGGGCCGGTGCCCGACCACCACCGGTACTACGAGTGGCTTCGCGGGCAGGACCGCGCAGCGGCCGAGTACGCGTGGCGGGCCGTCCTCGACGGCCTCGCCGAGCCGACGTTGGTCGCCCGGCCGGGTCTGCTCCGCACGCCGAAGCTGCCCGACGCGCTGGTCACCCAGGTGCCCGAAAAGCTGACTGACGAGCTGACCGCGTGGGCGAGAGCCAACGGGATGACCCTGAACACTGTCTTGCAAGGGTGCTGGGCGATCGTGCTGGGGCAGCTGAGCGAACGGTCCGACGTCGTGTTCGGCGCGGTGACCGCGGGCCGACCGCCCGAGGTCCCGGGCATCTCGGACATGGTCGGTTTGTTCATCAACACTATTCCCGTCCGGGTCCGGCTCGACCCGGCCTCGACGCTCGCCGAAACGTTGGTCCGGCTGCAGCACGCGCAGTTCGACCTCCTCCCGCACCAGCACCTCGCGCTGTGGGAGATCCAGCACCAGGCCGGCCTCGGGGAACTGTTCGATTCGGCGTTCGTGTTCGAGAGCTACCCGCTCGCGTCCGAAGGCGTCGACGAAGTGATCGACGGGGTGCGGTTGAGCGCCGCCGAGGCCCGGGATGCGACCCACTACGCGCTGAGCCTGACCGCGGTCCCCGACCGGTGCCTGCACCTGCGCTTCGAGTACCGCGACGACGTCCTCGACGCCGATCTCGCCCGCCGTACCCTCGACCGGCTGATCCACCTGCTGCACACCGTGGTCGCCGACTCCGATCGCCCGCTGGCAGGGCTCGAACTCCTTTCCCCGGCCGAGGAGGAAGCCGTCCGGGCGACCCGCCGTGGTCCACCGCACTCCACCGCCGCCTCTGTGGTGGAACTGTTCGAGGCGCAAGCCGGCCGGACACCGAACGCGCCCGCGGTCGAGCACCACGGCGTCTCGCTGACCTACCGGCAGCTCAACGCGCAGGCGAACCGGCTGGCCCATCGGCTGATCGACGCGGGCGCCGGGCCGGAGGAAGTGGTCGCCGTGGTGCTGCCACGCTGCGCGGAGCTCGTCGTCGCCGCGCTCGCGGTGGCCAAGGCGGGCGCGGTGTACTTTCCGATGGACCCCGAGTACCCACCGGCCCGGTTCGCGGCCCTCGTCGAGGACACCCGGCCGTTGGTGACGCTGCGAGACGCCGAGGCCGAGGGAGGCTGGTCGGAAAGCAACCCTGGCCGGACGGCCTCGCCGGAGCAGTCGGCCTACCTGATCACCACCTCGGGCTCGACCGGCCGCCCCAAGGGGGTCGTGGTCCCGGTACGCGCGTTCGTCAACGCGATCAGCGAAGTCGTCCGGACCTGCGGTCACGCCCCGGGTGACAGGGTGCTGGCCGTCGTGTCGCCGACGTTCGACGCGTCGATCGAGGAGCTGTTCGCGCCGCTTGTCGCCGGTGCCACGGTCGTCATCGCCGACCGGGACGTCGTCCGTGACCCCGCGGAGCTGGTAGCACTCATCCGGGACGCGGGCATCACGATCATGGACGCCAGCCCCACGTTGTGGCGCTACGTGCTGGACGAGGACCCGACCGCGCTGGGCGCGGTGCTGGCACTCGTGGGCGGGGAGGCTGTCGGTTCCGGCCTCGCGGCCCGGCTGCGCGCGGCGGCCCGCGGAGTCGTCAACTACTACGGACCCACCGAAACGACGATCAACGCCACGGTGTTCGGGATTTCGGAGGATCGGGAGCAGGCACCGCCCATCGGCAGGCCGATCGCCAACACCGCCGCCTACGTGCTCGACGACGCGCTGCGGCCGGTGCCCCCCGGCGTTCCCGGCGAGCTCTACGTCGCCGGCACCCAGGTCGCGCGCGGCTATCTGCACCGTCCTGGCCTGACGGCCCAGCGCTTTGTGCCGGATCTCTTCGGCCCGCCGGGCAGCCGCATGTACCGCACCGGTGATCTGGTCCGGTGGCAGAACGGTGAGCTGGAGTACCGCGGTCGCACGGACGAGCAGGTGAAGGTCCGCGGCTTCCGCATCGAGCTCGGGGAGGTCGAAGCGGAACTCGGCGCCTTGGACGGCGTGACCGGCGCACTCGTCCTCGCTTGGGGTGATGAGGGAGATCGACGTCTGGTTGCCTACGTGACCGGGACCACCGAGCCCGACGAGCTGCGCGAGCGACTGGCCAGCAGGCTCCCGATGTCGCACGTGCCTTCGGCGTTCGTCGTGGTGGACAACTTCCCGTTCACACCGAGCGGGAAAGTGGACCGCCGGGCGTTGCCCGATCCGGACATCTCCAGCGAGCGAGGCAAGCACGCGCGAACCGCTCTTGAGGAAATCCTGTGCGGGCTCTTCGCCGAGGTGCTGAAGACCCCCGTGGTGGGCGTCGGTGACAACTTCTTCCACCTCGGTGGACATTCGATCCTGGCCACCCGGCTCACCGGGCGCATCCGATCGACTCTCGGGGCCGATCTCAACGTGAGGACGATCTTCGAGGCCCCGACCGTCACCGAGCTGGCGTCGAGGATCTCGGACTCGTCCGGCGAACGCCTCGCGCTGACGCCCATGGCGCGGCCCGCGACGCACCTGCCGTTGTCCTACGTCCAAGAGCGATTCTGGTTCCTGGACGAATTGGCCGGAACGGAAGACTCGATCGAAATGCCACCGCTCGCGATCCGCCTGCGCGGCGAGCTGGATGTCGAGGCGTTCGACGCGGCGCTGGCGGACATCGTCGAACGGCACGAAGCGCTTCGCACCTTGTTCCCGGTTGTCGAAGGACAACCTCGCCAGCTCGTCCTGGACGTTGACCCGGCTCGTGAGCTGGCCCGCTTGGAGATCGCCGAGGTCGAAGGTTACGACGTCGACAAGGCCATCAGCGCGGTGAACAAGCGGTTCGACACCGCGACGGAACTCCCTTTGCGCGCGGTCCTGTTCAAAGTTGCTCAGGACGAACACGTGTTCGTCCTGGTGTTGCACCAGATCGCGGTGGACGGCTGGTCCCTGGTCCCGCTGGCGCGCGACTTCACGGAGGCCTATCACGCGCGTCACACCGGAAGCGAACCGTCGTGGTCCCCGCTGCCGGTGCAGTACGCCGACTACACACTCTGGCAACGGGTCGTTCTCGGCGACGAAGCCGACCCGGACAGTGGTATCGCGCGCCAACTCGGCTACTGGACGGAAACGCTCGCGGGTCTGCCGGAGGAACTGACGCTTCCGGTCGATCGCCCCCGGCCCGCGGTGCCGACCTACCGCGGCCATGGCTTCGACTTCGAAATCGGCGAAGGAACCCACCAGGCGATCACCGCGGTCTCCCGGCAGACCGGTACGACGGCGTTCATGGTGGTGCAGGCGGCCCTCACCGTGTTGCTGAGCAAGCTCGGCGCGGGTTCGGACATCCCGCTCGGCACCGCCGTGGCCGGCCGTACTGACGAAGCACTCGACGACGTCATCGGCAACTTCGTCAACGTTCTCGTGCTGCGCACCGATCTGGGCGGCGATCCGACCTTCCGAGAGCTGCTTGACCGCGTCCGCAAGACCGACCTCGCTGCCTTCGGCCACCAGGACGTGCCCTTCCAACGGGTGGTCGACGCACTGAACCCGGTGCGATCGCCGGCCCGGCACCCCCTGTTCCAGGTGATGCTCGAGTTCGAGAACCTCGACGAAGCCCATTTCGAGTTCGAGGACCTCGAAGGTGGCTTGGAACAGCAGGCCTTGGAGGCGATGGACTACGACCTCATGTTCATCATGCGGGAACAGCACGATGAAACCGGACAGCCGATCGGGATCAGGTCGTTCCTGGAAGCCGGCGCCGACCTGTTCGACAAGGACACCACCCGCCGGATCGCCGAACGTCTCGGCCGGCTGCTCGAAGAGCTGGCCACGACACCGGACCGCCCGATCAGTTCCTTCACACTGCTCGACGCGGTGGAAGAACACCAGGTGCTGACCTCGTGGAACGACACGACACGCGACGTCGAGTTCGTCGACGTCGTGGCCAGGGTGCGGCAGATCGCCCGGTCCACCCCGGATCGCGTCGCCGTCTCCGACGACGAGGGGGAGTGGTCCTACGGCGAGCTGTGGAAGTTCGCTTGCGGCGTCGCCGCGCCGCTGCGAGAGCGCGCCGCCGTCGTCGGCGTCCTCGCCGACCCTGGCCGGGAGTTCGTTGGATCCGTGCTCGGGATCTGGGCCGCGGGCGGCGCTTACGTGCCGCTGGATCCGCGGGCTCCCCTGGAACGGATCACCGGAATGCTTGCCGACGCCGGTGCCACGTGGCTGGTCGCGTCCCCGCGCCGTCTTGCGCTGGCCGACGAAATCGTGGCGGCGGTGCCCGGACTGCTGGTGGTGACCCCCGAGACCGGTGTGCCCGATCTCCCGCTGGTGCCGCGGCGACCGGATGATGCCGCGTACGTGCTGTTCACCTCCGGTTCCACCGGACGTCCCAAGGGCGTCGTCGTTTGCGACGGCGGCATGGTGAACCACTTGCTCGCGAAGGTCGAGGATGTGGATCTGTCCTACGCAGACACTGTGCTGCAGAACGCGCCGCTCACCTTCGACATCTCGGTGTGGCAGATGTTCGCGCCGTTGGTGACCGGGGGGACCGTCCGGGTCGTGGGAGCCGATCTGCGGGCGGACCCCCGCCGCCTGTTCGAAGTGGTCGACGCGGAGCGGCTGTCCGTGGTCGAAGTCGTCCCGTCACTGCTTCGGGCCGCCCTGGAAGAATGGGACGAGCGGCTGACGCTGCCCGGTACGCGCCGGCTGCTCGTCACCGGTGAAGCCTTTCCTCCCGACCTGCGTGACGCCTGGTTCGCGCGCTTCCCCGGCATCGAACTGATCAACGCTTACGGGCCGACAGAATGCTCCGACGACGTGACGCACGCGTTCGTCGGCGTCGACGGGCCAGTCCTGATCGGACGGCCGGTACGGAACACCCGGCTCTACGTACTGGGCGCCGACCTGCAGCCCGTGCCCCCGGGGGTGATCGGCGAGCTGTACGTCGGTGGTGCGGGTCTGGCACGCGGGTACGTGGGCCGGGCCGGTGGTACGGCCGAGCGTTTCGTCGCGGGCCTGTTCGGGCCGCCCGGATCGCGGGTGTACCGGACCGGCGACCGTGTCCGCTGGGGCCGCGACGGCGAGCTCGAATACTTCGGGCGGGTCGACGACCAGGTGAAGGTGCGTGGGGTAAGGATCGAGCTCGGTGAAGTCGAGGCCGCGCTGCATGCCCTGGACGGGGTCCGCGAAGCGGTCGCCACCGTCCGCGTCGATCCCGCCGGTCAGCCCTCACTTGTCGGGTACGTGGTGCCGGACGGCGAGTTCGACCCGGTGGCGGCGCGAACTGCGCTGACGGCCAAGCTTCCCGCGGCCATGGTGCCGTCGGCGCTCGTGGCGATGACCGCGCTGCCCCTCGACACGAACGGCAAGATCGTCCGTCAGTCCCTCCCTGAACCGTCGTGGCAGCTGAAGGGCCAAGCGGGCAACCGGCCCCGCACCCCGCGCGAACAGATCCTGTGCGGGCTCTTCGAAGAGGTGCTGGGACAGTCCGGGATCGGCGTCGACCAGAGCTTCTTCGACCTCGGCGGGCATTCCCTCCTGGGGACCAGGCTGGCCGGCTTGGTGCGCGAAACGTTCGGCGTCGATCTGCCGGTGTCGGCCGTGTTCGAAGCGCCGACACCGGCCACTCTCGCCCAGCTCATCGACACCGGCAGCCACCCGGCCGGGGCCGTCCTGCGTGCCGTCGAGCGGCCGGAGCGAATCCCGCTTTCGTTCGCGCAGCAACGGTTGTGGTTCCTCGACCAGCTCGGCGAATCGAGCTCGGCGTACAACATTCCCACGGCTGTGCGGCTTTCCGGAGTCGTCGAGCTGGACGCCCTGCGAGTCGCACTCGCGGATGTGGTCGTCCGGCACGAAAGTCTTCGTACCGTGTTCCCGCTCCACGAGGGCGCGCCGTACCAGCGGATCCTTTCACCCGCCGAGGCGCTGGCCGGGCTGCGCTTCGACCTCGCCGGGGCCCCCGCGGTCGAGGCCTTCGCCGAAGAGACCTTCGACCTGGCCGCGGACCTGCCGATCCGCGCCCGGCTCTTCCAGGACGGTGACGAATACGTCCTCGCCATCGTGCTTCACCACATCGCCGGCGACGCGTGGTCCTTCGGGCCGCTCACTGCCGACTTCGCCGTCGCGTACCGCGCCCGTGCGGGTGGTAGCGCGCCCGACTGGACCGCGCTACCCGTCCAGTACGCCGACTTCGCGCTCTGGCAGCTCGAGAGGCTGGGCGATGAGACCGATCCGGACAGCGCGGTCACTGCCCAGCTCGACTTCTGGCGGCGGGCCCTGGCCGATGTCCCCGACGAACTAACCTTGCCGTTCGACCGGCCCCGGCCACCCGCTTTGTCGCTGAAGGGCGGCCGGGTGCCGTTCGAGCTCGACGCCAGGACACACGTCGCGCTGACCGAACTGGCCCGCCGCGCGGGGGCGACGGTGTTCATGGTCGTGCAAGCCGCGCTCGCGGTGACCCTGGCGAAGCTGGGGGCCGGCACCGACATCCCGATCGGCACCGCGATCGCTGGACGGTCCGCGCCGGCACTGGACGACCTGATCGGGTTTTTCGTCAACACGCTCGTCCTGCGCACGGATGTCTCCGGCGATCTGGCTTTCGAGGATCTCGTCTCCCGCGTCCGTGTGGCCGACCTCGCGGCGTTTGCGCACCAAGACGTGCCGTTCGAGCTGGTCGTGGACGCCTTGAACCCGGCACGCTCGCTGGCTCGGAACCCGCTCTTCCAGGTCATGCTCGTGGCCCGGAACCTGCCGCAGGGCGACGACGATTTCACCGACGTCCACGCGGTGGTGGAAGAGGTGGAGATGGCGACGGCGAAGTTCGACCTGCTCGTCGATTACGCGGAACACCATGACGGGCGGTCGCCGGCCGGGATCGCGGGGACGGTGGAGTACAGCACCGACCTGTTCGATCGCGATACCGCCGAGCGGATCGCCGGGTGGCTGGGAAAGGTGCTGGCGATCGTCATCGCCGATCCGGCCCAGCGCGTTGGTGCGCTGGAGCTGGTGGACGACACCGAACGCGGCCAGGTGGTGCGCTCGTGGAACAGCACCGCCCACGTGACACCGAAGGTCACGGTGCCGGAGCTGTTCCGTGCCCAGAGCGCTGCCACCCCAGGCGCCGTCGCGGTCCTGTTCGAGGACGATCAGGTCAGTTACGCCGAGCTGGACGCCAGGGTGGAGCGGCTGGCGGGCCGGCTGGCGCGCCTGGGCGCCGCCCCGGAGCGGGTCGTGGCGGTAGAGCTCCCGCGTTCGGTCGATCTGGTGGTCGCGCTCCTGGCTGTCCTGCGCACCGGCGCGGCGTTCCTGCCGATCGACCCGGACTACCCGCCCGAACGCGTGGCCCACCTGATCGAAGACGCCCGGCCGGTGCTCCTGCTCGACGAGGTGAACATCACCGGCGAATCGGCAAGTCCGCTCGGCCCCGTTTCCGGCTCGGGAGCGGCGTATGTGATGTACACGTCGGGTTCTACGGGCAAGCCGAAGGGAGTGGTCGTTTCGCACCAAGCCCTGGTCAACCGGCTCTTGTGGATGCGGGACACGTTCGACCTGCCGGCGGCGGGGCGGGTGCTGCAGAAGACCTCCTGCGGGTTCGATGTCTCCTTGTGGGAGTTCTTCTGGCCGCTGATCACCGGCGCCACCTTGGTGGTCGCCCGCCCGGGAGGCCATCGGGACCCGCGGTACCTCGCCGACGTCATCCGGCGGTACGAAGTCACCGACGTCCACTTCGTCCCGTCGATGTTGCGGGAGTTCCTCTCCGAGGCGGGGGAGTGCACCGGGCTGCGTCGCGTGTTCTGCAGCGGTGAAGCGCTTCCCGTGGTGCTGCGTGATCGATTCCACTCGACGCTCGACGCCGAACTCCACAATTTGTACGGCCCGACCGAGGCCGCGATCGAGGTGACGTCGTGGACGTCACCGCCCGGCGATGTGCCGGTCGTCCCCATCGGCCGGCCGGTGTGGAACACCCGGGTGTTCGTGCTGGACCAGTGGCTGCGTCCGGTGCCACCGGGAGTGGTGGGCGAGCTGTACCTCGCGGGGGTGCAGCTCGCCCGAGGTTACTGGGGGCAGCCTGCGTTGAGCGCGCAGCGGTTCGTCGCCGATCCGTTCAGCTCGTCCGGCGGACGGCTGTACCGCACCGGTGACCGGGCCCGCTGGAGCCGTGACGGGCAGGTCGAGTACCTGGGGCGGGTCGACCAGCAGGTCAAGGTCCGGGGTGTTCGGGTCGAGCCGGGTGAGATCGAGGCGGTGCTGCGGAGCCATCCCAGCGTCGACGAGGTGGTCGTTCTGGCGCGGCCGGCCGCCGACGGTGACTACCAGCTCGTGGCGTACTTGCTGGGCGGGTGCGACCCCGAGGTGCTGCGGGCGCACGCGGCTGACCGGCTGCCGCCCTACATGCTGCCCTCCGCCTACGTGGTGCTCGATGCTTTCCCGGTGAACGCCAGCGGGAAACTCGACCGCGCGGCGCTGCCAGCTCCGGCCGCGACGGCGAGAGGAGGGGAGCCCCGGACGTTGACCGAACACACCCTCAGCGTGTTGTTCGCCGAGGTCTTGGGCTTGCCGTCAGTCGGCGTCGACGACGATTTCTTCCACCTGGGAGGGCACTCGCTCACGGCGACCCGGCTCGTGAGCCGGATCCGAACGGTGCTGGGAACCGACATCGGCGTCCGCGCGTTGTTCGAACAGCCGACGGTGGCCGGGCTCGCGCAACGCCTCAGCCAGCCCATGACCGCCGAGAGCGCGTTCGACGTCGTGCTGCCTCTGCGTCCCGGTGGATCCCGGCCACCGCTGTTCTGCGTGCACCCGGTCGGTTCGCTGAGCTGGTCCTACATCGGACTGGTGCCGCACCTCGACCCGGATCGCCCGGTGTACGGACTGCAGGCCCGAGGTCTGGAGGAGGACGAGCCACTGCCCACGTCCGTCGAAGAGATGGCGGAGGACTACCTCGAGCGGATCCGGCGGATCCAGCCGGTCGGCCCCTACCATCTGCTCGGCTGGTCGTTCGGCGGCCTCGTCGCGCATCGGATCGCCGAACTGCTGCGGCAGCGGGGGGAAGACGTCGCCCTGCTGGCCAGTCTTGACAGCCGCCCACGCGATTCCGACGACGAAGCGGTCGGCGAGCAGGAGATCTACGCGACCATTCTCGGAGCCGTCGGGGTGCCGCCGGGTCCGGGCGAGCTGAGCGCCGGGCAGGTCGCGGCGCTCGTCACCTCGTCCGGCCTGCCGGTCGCCTTCGACGAAGCCCAGTTGCGGCGGCTGGTCCGGGTGTGGCGTAACAACGACGAGTTGTCCCGGCGATATGTCCCGGGGACCTTCGACGGCAGCATGGTGTATTTCGCCGCGTCGGACAACAACGAGGATCCGGTCACTTTCTGGGGGCCGCACGTCGCGGGGATCGAGGTTCACCCCGTTGATTGTGCGCATGCCGACATGACCCAGCCGGAATCGCTCGGAAAAATCGCCAAAATACTTGACCTCGCACTGGTTCGTGTGTGAAATTCCTTGACGTAGGAGAGAATGATGAGTAATCCGTTCGACGACCCCGACGGCACTTTCCTAGTGCTGGTGAACGACGAAAACCAGCACTCGCTGTGGCCCGCGTTCGCCGAAGTGCCCGCCGGGTGGAACGTGGTCCTGCGGGATGCGAGCCGAGAGGCCGCCCTTGCCTACGTTGAAGAAAATTGGACCGACTTGCGGCCGGCCAGCCTGGTCCGCGCGATGAGTGAATAGGAGTTACTCATGACCCACGTGCGTGTCGAGCTCTACACCGAGCTCAAGGACATTGTTTGTGACGTACTCGAACTGGAACCGGAGGAGGTCACCGCGACGAGTTCTTTCGTCGACGATCACGGGATCGACTCGCTGTCGATCATCGCCTTGGTCGGGCTCTGTGAGAAGCGCTACGGAATTGAGATCGAAGAGGCACAGCTGAAAATCATGCTGACCCTCGACGGCGTTTACCAGGTCGTCACCGAGGCGAAATCCATCTGATGGACAGCCGGGTGGTGGTGACCGGACTCGGCGTGGTGTCGAGCATTGGCATCGGCCGCGTCGCGTTCGCCGACGCTTTGCGCGCCGGCCGCAGTGGCGCGCGTCCGATCACCGTGTTCGACACCGAAGGTTTCGAGCACACGATGGGGTGCGAGGTCGCGGACTTCGACCATCGACCTTGGATCCGCAGAGGGGATCCAGACGAGGCGGGGCGGGCCACGCGGTTCGCCATCGCCGCCTCTCGGATGGCGGTCGAAGACGCTGGGCTGTCGGAAGACGATTTGCGCGCGCGACGGGGCCTGATCTGTATCGGTACCACTGACGGCGAGGCCTACGACCTGGATCACCTGGTCGAAATGGAGATCGCCAACGGCCCCGCGGCGATGGACCCGGTCCGGGCCCGGCGCTCCCCGGCCAGCCGGCTGTCCGCCGCCGTGGCCCGTGAGCTGGCACTGACCGACGTGGAGGCCCTCACGGTGGCGACGGCCTGCTCGGCGGGCAACTACGCGATCGGGACCGGCCTCGACGCGGTTCGAGCGGGTGAGGCGGACTTCGTCCTGTGTGGTGGCGCGGACGCCATGTGCCGGAAGACTTTCGCGGGGTTCTATCGGCTCGGCACCGTGGCGCCCGACTGTTGCCGGCCGTTCGACAAAGACCGCAAGGGGATTCTCACCGGCGAGGGCGCCGGGATGCTCGTGCTCGAAAGTGTCGCTTCCGCGAAGCGCCGAGGGGCGCCTATCTATGCCGAGGTGCTCGGTTATGCACTCAACTGCGACGCGCACCATCCCGTGGCGCCCGACCAGGCGAGCATCAAGGAATGTATTCGACTGGCCCTGGCCGATGCCGGTGTCAAACCTCATGAAGTCGACCTCATCTCCGCGCACGGCACCGGGACCACGGCGAACGACGTGACCGAGACGGCGGCGATCTTGGACGTCTACGGTGACCGGCCACCGCCGACAGTTTCGTTGAAGTCGATGCTCGGCCACACGATGGGTGCCGCGAGCGCGCTGGCCGCGATCGCCTGCAGCCTTGGCATCACCCATCGCTTCATCCCGCCGACCATCAACCATCGCGAGACAGATCCGAAATGTGCCATCGACTGTGTGCCGAACCACGCGGTTGACGCAGAGCTGAAGATCGTGCAGAACAACGGCCTGGCCTTTGGCGGCAACAACGCTGTTGTCGTGTTGGGGCGGTACGACGAGGAGGCGAGACCGTGAACCCGGTCATCACTGAGTGGACGGCGGTCTCGCCGTTCGGCATCGATCGTGATTCCTTTGTCGCCGGAGTGCGATCTCGCCGAGCGGCAGTCGTGGAAAGCGGCCTGAATGGCGCGCCGCACAAGGCGTCGCGCGTTCCCGGATTCGAGATCCGGGAACTGTTGGGCCGCAAGGGCACCCGGTCGATGGATCGGGTCACGGGACTCGCCGTGTGGACCGTCCGGCAGTTGATCAGCCAACGGCCGCCCGAACGCGGAGACCGGACCGCGCTCGTCCTCGGCACCATGGGCAGCCTGCAGTCCACGATGGACTTCAGCCGGTCGTCATTCGTGGAAGCCAGGCCCTACTTCGTCGATCCCGAACGGATGCCCGGATCGATCATGAACGCGGCCGCCGGGAGCAGCGCGATCTGGCACGGCCTCACCGGCCCCAACGTCACCCTCGCGAGCGGACGGGTGTCAGGACTGTCGGCGTTGGGCTACGCTTTGCGCCTCCTGCGGAGCAAACGAGCACCGAACGTGCTCACCGGCGCTGTCGAAGAGTACTCGTCCGCTCGATCGTGGATCGAGTCCCACAGCGGGCTCGACGGTGTGCTCGGAGAAGGCTGTGTGATGCTTCGCCTCGAACCACCGGGGGTGGAGCCGGCGCTGGCCGAGGTTTTGGCGATCAAATGCTGTGTAGCCCTTGACCAAGACTTCGCCGTCGCCGCGTCGACGTGTGTGGACGGTGTCCTCGCCGCGGCGGGGGTCTCTGAGAAGGACGTCGCCGGGATCTCGTGGTCTGGGTTGCCGGGGGTAACCGATCCGCTGGCAGAGTTGATCGGCGATACCGGCGCGGCTTCGGCGATGTTCCAGATCGCCGAGGTACTCGCGACCGGAGAACCCGGGTCATCAGTCATCGTCGGCTCAGCCGACCGAGACGGCATGGTGGTGTGCGCGTTGCTCAGGTTGGGTGGCCGGTCATGACGGGTTTGGCGCTGATCAGCGGTGGTTCTCGCGGAATCGGCAGGGCGGTCGCGGTGCGGCTGGCGGAAGACGGCCACGACGTGAGCTTCTGTTACCGCAGCGACCACGAGGCCGCTCAAAATGTCCGGAAGGAACTGGCGTCCATCGGAGTCCGCTCACTGGCCACTCGCGTCGACATCGCCGAGGCCGGCGCGGTTCGCGAGTGGGTCGCGCGGACGGAGCAGGAGCTCGGCCCGATCACGGCTGCGGTGACTTCGGCGGGGATCACTCGTGACGGGCCGCTCGTGCGCATGCCGGACGAGGACTGGGACGACGTGCTCAGGATCAACTTGGACGGGCTCTACCACGTGTGCCGGGCGGTGGCTTTCGGGATGATGAAGCGCAGGGCGGGGACGATCACGGCTGTCAGTTCCATCGCCGGCGTGTACGGCAGTGCCGGGCAGACCAACTACAGCGCTTCGAAGGCCGGCGTGATCGGCTTCTGCAAGGCACTGGCCAAGGAGGTGGCAGGCCACGGCGTCCGCGTCAACGTGGTGGCACCGGGATTCATCGACACGGACATGGTCGCGGTGCTCGACGAGCGCGTCAAGGCACGAGCACTGGCCGATGTTCCGATGCGACGGTTCGGCACCCCGGTGGAGGTGGCGGATCTCGTGGGGTTCCTGGCTTCCCGGCAAGCTGGTTACATCACGGGATCGGTGCTGAACGTGGACGGCGGGCTCGTCCGATGACCGCGAAGACGGGGCGGCTCCGCGTTTCACGCATGCGGACTCCGCAGGTTTCCGGGGTGTTCGCGCGATCCACTCGTCGAGAATCGTAGCCGCCTACAATGATCGCGAGTGTTCCCCAGCCGGGTGGGGACGACTCCGACGGGACGGTGAGTGACATGAGCGAGGCGGCCCTGCGCCGGTCGAGACGGCGTCCGGAGGCTGCCCCGCCGCCGTCCGAACCGAGGATCGGTCTGGTCGAACTGGATCGCGAATTTGAGATCCGGCGGGTCAACTCGGTTTTTACGGAACTGTTCGGCGCGACGGCACGGGAGGCCACCGGCAGCCCCTTCTGCCGGTGGTTCCTGCCGGCGGTTCGAGACACGATGCACCGTGAACTCAACGAACTCGTCCACGGCCGGACGGATCGGTTCGACCTCCGGCTCGTCGGTCTGGGCCGCGGCGACACCGCGTTCCTGACCGACGTGACCGGCCGGACGGTCGGCGCCGAAGACAAGGACACGCGGCTGGTGGTGCTCATCAATGAGGTCCAGGTGGGCGAGAGCCCACCCGTTCCGTTGAAGCTCGCGGAACTCGATGTACGGATACTGGAAGGGCTCGCGGCCGGTGAGTCCACCATCCAGATCGCGATGCGCCTCTACCTCAGCCGGCAGGCGATCGACTACCGGGTCGGCGCGATGCGCCGCAAGCTAGGCGCGCCCAACCGCGCCGCGCTGGTGTCGAACGCTTACACATCAGGCTTGCTCGACCGGCTCAACTGGCCGCCACGCGTCACGAGGCAGGCACGTAAGGAATGACCCCCGCACCGAGATGCCCCGGCACTCGCGGATTTCGGGTACCGAGGTCGCCAACCTGTGAGTTTGATGGTAATACCGTCGGAATCCAGGATGCTACGGAGTTGGGGAATGAGCGAACCGAACCTCGGCTGGCACGTCGCGCTCGTCGATGAAAACCTTCATATTTTAAACGCCGAGACTGGTTTCTTGAGCTTGCTCGGCATATCCGATTTTTATCTTCGTCACCGCGGTATTCTGGATTTTCTGCATCCGGATTTCACGCGGAGCGCGCGCGGCGCCCTCGTTGCGCTCGGCAACGGTTCGCTTGGCGAGGCTGCCGAGCACGTCGCACTCAGCCGTCCCAACGGGCAAGTATTCTCCGTCGAGCTGACTGCGCTGGCGCTGGCTGAACCAAACAGGATTGTTCTCGCCATCTCCGAGCTCAAGAACAGCACTTCGTTGCCCCAACGCGCCAGGCAGTTTCAACTCAGCCGGGTCGACGCCATGATTCTGGAGGGTCTCGTGTCCGGTCTGCGCGTCGCCGAATTAGCGCAGCGCGTATGCTTGAGCCGTCAGGGCGTGGAATACCACGTCGGGGCGATGACCCGGCAGTTCGATGCGGCGAACCGCACGGCCTTGGTGGCGAAAGCGCACGCTGCGGGAGTCTTCATCGCCGATGTTCATCCGCCGCGAGTGGATCCACGATTTCTGGAAAGCGACTACCGCATCGTGGGTTCTTAGTACGGCAGTCGTAGTGTGCGATGTTTGGCGTGTTGTCGCTGGTAGTGGCTGCGGCGGGCGCGGGTTTGGTGGCATCGTCGCCAGCGTGACCGGTGATGGGTGTGGGCTTCGGAGTGAGCGGGATCGGTCAGTGTGGACCAGAGTCGTCTGGTTTCGTTGTAGGACAACGGGATCAGGCCTGATGTTTCAGCGGCCGTTTCCCTCTTTCGTCCCGGGCGCGTTCGGTGTGGCGGTGACGGCGAGGAACGCGGGAGCGAGCATGGACAGGGTGATGTGCCGGTACCAGGCTTCGTATTTGCGGACCTGATAGTGGTCCAACCCGGTCTCGTTCTTCGCGAATTGGAACGTTTCCTCGACCGCCCACCGGGATCCGGCGATCCGGACGAGTTCGGCGATCGGCACGGGATACTTGCTGTGGCAGATGTAGTAGGCCAGCTCGGTGGTTCTGCTGACCGAGTGGCGAACGAGCGGTTGGTGCCCCCCCCCCCCCCCGGCGGTGCCGGGGTCGAGCAGGAGCCAGTCTTAGAGCCGGTGTCCCTTGCTGCCGATCCCGGCGAAGAGGCGTTGGCAGCCCTTGCGTGGTGCCGCGGTGGCGAGTGCGTTGGCCCGCACCTTTCCGGCTGGGTGTCGAAGCGATGGTCGCAGGAGATGGCCATGACGTAGTCCAGTCCGGCCTGTTCGCACCAGCCGCGCACGCCGGGGTTGTCGCCGTAAGTCTCGTCGGCGGTGAACCACTCAATGTCGGAACCGGCATCGAGCAGCCGTTCCAGCATCCGCTGAGCGAGTTCGGGTTTGGCCTTGATCTTCGCACCGATTCCGGCTTCCGCACAGCGTTCCTGATCATGGGTCCGGGGCACCGGGAGGCAGAGCTCGCGGTCGATCAACGCCCGGCCTTTGGCCGAGACGCAGGTCAAGAAAACCCGGAGCTGGCAGGTTCTCGATCCGCCCGGCAGTACCGGAGTGCTGGCGCTGCACCAACGGATTTGCCCTTCTTCAGGAATCCGGTCTCGTCGGTCACCGCGATCGCGCCGCGGTCACTGAGATTGTCCAGCACAGAGGAGCGGACGCCGACGCGTGCCGCGTCGGCGTCCCACCGGTAGCAGTTCTTCCGCTCGGCACCCGACAACGGCCCCAGCACATACATCGGGCCCGCCGGCGCGAGTTCGTCTGCGCGAAACGCCCCGCCACCAGCGCGAATACGTCATCGAACCCGGCCCGCCACCGGGCGGAGACGATCATCTACCACAGTCCATGACGCGGCCACCACACGTCCTCTTCGAGATTCAACACACCTTAACTCGATCACGCGGTGGCCATCTTCATGCACACGACACGCCGTCAAATCACACACTGCGGCCGCCGTAGTAGAAGAAAAAATACCAATTCTAGCTTGCTGGCTATTCGGTCACATCCGCCAAAATGCTGAGTTGCGACGTAGGTCTGATTTTGAGACCCCGCAAACAACGCTCCTGCGCAATCAGCAATTTTAGAAGAATGCACTCATGGGCGCCTGGTCACGGTGCTCGTGAACACAATGAACAGAAGGTTGCTCGGACTCCCGGTCGCGGCTATAAGTATTAAGAGATTGCTCCGCAAGAGTGGCAAATTATGAAACAGTGTTCCGCAGGTCGAACATTGGTATATCAAAATGCTACGGAGGTGACTAAGCATGACGTATGGAAAACCGCCCACGTGGCGCTGCTCGGCAGGGACTCGCGAACCGCCACTACCGCGGCCGCGTGGTTCGTCCGTGACAGGGACGTCCTGTGATGATCGAGTTGTCGAGTGATGAGCTATAAGCGGTCTCGGTCCGCGCGCAGTGAGCTGGCGGCGCGCGAGAGGTGCCGGACATCATTCCAGTTTTGCATCGAACCGATGTTGTTACCGATGCCCGGTGAACCTTGGTCGCTTGAGCCGGCGGAACCGGACATCGATCATGCCATCTCCGATACGCCTTATCCGTGGGAAATCGGTGACCCTCCAGTTTTGGCGGCGGATCGGGCTGTGCACCGGTGGCTGCTCGGGCATCACGTCGCCTTCGGTTTGTGGCGCCTACTCGGCGACGCCCTTCGAGTCATGTCGCAGGGTGAGATCAGTACAGCGGACGAGGAGATCGTGGCATGGCTGTTCGACTGTTATTCCGAAACGTTGGTGTATTCGGCCAGTTGCAGTGCCGAGGTTTACGCGGATCGAATCAGACCCGCGATGGCGGCCGTTCATCCCGCGTTCAGCGGTCGGTGGGGACGCGACTACGAGGCTGTACGTTCTTTACTCGAAGAAATCGATCTACCCGCGGGGGGTAGCCTGGCGAGAGCGGTCGCGCGTAACCGCCGCGTCCACCTGCTAGTCGCGCGGAAGCTAGTGCCCGACGGCGATTCACTGTTCAAGGATGCCGGACATCGCCGAGATAACATCACCTCCGACGTGGAACGTGATCTCTTTGATCGTTTCTTCCGTGTTCAGCGGCAGGCGACTTCGAGAAGCTGGTTTCTGATTCAATTGGACCGCAGGATCTCGGCCATTCGGTATGACATCGCACGGTATCCCTTGGGGACGGCGGACGACTTTGCCGTTCCGACCCCATATCTGCTCAGCGTTTCGTCGGGTACTCGAGCGATGCGCGACATCGCAAGTTTTTGCAGTACAAGAGCGGGTCAGGAGCAGGGGAGTTGTCGTGACCGAACTGGTGAATAAGCGCGTGACGATGAACCGGGCCCTGACTGAATACATGCTCGCCCAAGCTGAACCACCGATTTCGTCGCAGCAGTGGTTGATCGATGCCACAGCTGCGCTCGGAGCGTCGGCCGAGATGCAGATCCCCCATGAACAGGCGGTCTTGCTGAGCTTTCTGGCCGACATCGCCAACGCGGTGACCATTGTCGAGGTGGGCACCTTCACCGGATACTCCACGCTTGCGCTTGCTCTGGGGTTGAAGGCCGGTGGAGTTGTGCATACCTACGACATTTCCTCGGAGTGGAGTGGAATCGCGAGCAAGGCTTGGGCTGACGCTGGTGTCGCCGATCGGATCAAGCGGTACACGGGCCCGGCGTTGGACGGACTGGCTGCTCTGCCGGCTGGGCAGTTCGTCGACATGGCTTTTATCGACGCCGACAAGGCCGGGTATGTCGACTACTGGAACGAACTGGTGCCTAGGATTCGCAGTGGGGGCCTGATCCTGGCGGACAACGTCCTTTACTCCGGTGAGGTCGTCTCTGCCGCTCCGTCTCACAACGCCCTCGCGATCGTCGAGTTCAACGCGCACGTGCGGGCTGACGACCGCGTGGAGTCCGTGCTTTTGCCGATTTCCGATGGCCTCACCATCGCCCGCAAGAAGTGATCCGCACTCGTTCGACGGCGGTGCCTTGTGACGACGAAAGTCGTGTCGATCGGGGCTGTGCGGAGATGCGCATAATACCGCGCCACAACGGCTTCGCGGTCGTCGCCGTGGCCGCTGGCGACATCGTGGCTGACGTCGCCGGT
This sequence comes from Amycolatopsis sp. H20-H5, assembly GCF_035828755.1. Classification (NCBI taxonomy): domain Bacteria; kingdom Bacillati; phylum Actinomycetota; class Actinomycetes; order Pseudonocardiales; family Pseudonocardiaceae; genus Amycolatopsis; species Amycolatopsis sp. H20-H5. The sequence continues at coordinate 122,242 of NZ_JAYMZS010000012.1, forward strand.
CTGGTACTCGTCGTCAACTTTTGACACTATTGCTCAATCCCTATCAAAATCGAAAGAGTGGCTGTTGGCTGATGCCTCTCACTATATGTCACGCACTTTCCAGTGCCCGGGTTTAAGGCGGTCGGAGACTTTGGTGGGTCGTTGGTGTATCAGGGTACCCAGTTCGATGACCCCGGTCGCGCGCTAGTATCCTGCGCCAGAAATTCGTCGGCAGAATTGTCGTTCCATTCCTTGATCCATGAGCGAATGTCGGCTTCGAGGTTCTGGACGTTCTTGTGGACACCTCGCGCGATCTGCTGATGAGCGAGGAAACCGAACCGCCGCTCAACCTGATTGATTCATCACTGGTCACGCTGGCGTCGACGCCACCAAACCCGCGCCCGCCACAGCCACTACCAGCGACAACACGCCAAACGTCCCACACTGCGGCTGCCGTACTAGGCTGCTGAGAATGGCCGCGCAGACGACATAAGTCTGCGCGGCCATTTCTTGGACGGCCGGGTGGGCCGCCCGGATCTGCTACTTCTTCGTCTCGAAGTACTCGTCCCACTGCGCTTCCCAGAGAAAGGACGCGACTTCGGTGCTGCCGACGTAAGTTGTTGTCCCGGTGCTCTGCGCCGGCCCGATCGTCGTACTCGCCACCGCCGCGGCGAATTCTTCCGTGGTGACCAATTCGCCCACCTGTGCTCGCCGTAGTGCCAGCAATCCCCGGTAAGCGCGTTCGAGCATGGTCGCGGTGATCGTATTGTCGATCATGTCACCGCTGACGACCAGAAGGTCGATACCTCGGGCGGTCAGCTGCGGAATCCGAGCCCGTAGCGCGTCTTCACCGGCCTTCTTGCTGGCCGCTATGGGTTCGTAAGGCGGGAACGGCGGGCGTTGGCCGTGGAAGTGCGCGTCATGGCTGGTGACGAAGACGATCCGGCTGCCGGCCGGCATCAGCGGCAACGCGGCGTCGACCAGGTTGGCTTGCGCCCGCGCGTTCAGCTGCATGGCGTAGTCGGAAGGCTTGCCCGGTTCCAGGCCGCCACTGGCGTTGAGGACGAGTGCGTCCAGCCTGCCGAATGTGGTGGCGACGGTTTCGAACATCTGCCGCACCGCTTCGGCTTCAGTCAAGTCGGCCTGCACGGTCACGGCACGACCGCCCAGTTCGGTGACGGCCGCCGCGGTCCGTTCAGCGAGTGCGGCGCGCGTGTGGTAGTTGATCGCCACGTCGGCGCCCGACTCGGCAAGTATGGTGGCGACTCGGGCGCCGACCCCTCGTGAGGCGCCCGTGACGAGCACGACTCTGCGCTTCTCTGCTGGCATGCGGAGAAGTTCCTTCCCTGAGATGAAGTATTCGGAACCAGTGGTCTCGGGTACCGGACAGTGCTTGACGGTTGGACATTTTTCGGATCGGCAGTCCAAACTGTCATGCAGTGTAACGAAAACCCTGGATAGTCAAGGTCATCGCGTGGAGTACGAGCACGTCGCAGCGAGAACTTTCCTTATTGCGCGGAAGATCTTTCAGAATGACGCGAAAAAGTCTGTTCACCTGGATGCCGGTGGCCGCCGCCGTGTTCATCAGCGAGGTGGGGGTTACGGCTCTGGGCAATCTCGACGCTCGGGCGCCTTGCGGCCGTGGCCGCGTGACTTCCTTTCTCCGCAACCTGGTTCATCTGGTTCGCCGCCGATCGTTTCGCCGGGTCCCGCAGTTCGACCTGGCCCGCGCCGCCCGCCATAGGATTCCTCGCCTGGATGTACTCGGGTGTCTTCGTGGCGGCTCTCGCGCTCGTGCGGCCCACGTGGTGAATCCTGGTTCGCTGCCCGACCGGTGCGAGCCGCCGATCTTGTCGGAGGAGTCACGATGACCGCTGGCTAGATACGTTCCAACCGGCATCGTGGTGCGGCTTGCCCGCGCGGTGGTGCACGCGACGCCGGGGTGGGTGAGTGAACGTGCTTTTGGAATACGCGCTGAGCTAGGCGAAGGGCTTGGAACCTGTTGGACCACGGCGCATCTGGCCGCCGAGAGCGAGGTTTCGGACCTGCTCGGCATCCCTGCCGGGACGCGGCAGGCCGCCCTGATCCCGACGGCACACACGACCGGTACGTCGTTCCGCAGCGCGGCCCGATCGCCGCTCGATGACGTCCTCCACCTCAATGGATGGTGACGGGGCTCCGTTCATGGTTCGGTCGCCAATCAACCGCGAACCTGCCGCAGAACCGCTTCGAAACGTTCGGTGCGAGCGGCTTGGTCGCTCAGGTTGTCGGCGATCATCGCCGCGCTCAACAGTTGAGCGTCCCGGGGGTTGCGCGGATCGCGGCCGGTGATGTTCGCGATGCGAGCCAGCCGGTAGTCGAGTGTGCTGCGGTGTATCAGGAGTTCTCTGGCCGCCTTCTTGCGGTTGTGATCCGAGTCGATCATGACGTTGAGGGTCTCGCACAGAATCGGATGCTCGCGCAGCGGGAAGATGATGGAAACAAGCGCTTGCCGGACCCGGCTGTCATGGATGACGGCGTATTCGATCAAGACATCCGACATGCAATACATGCCACTAGGTCGTCGGGCCGCCCGGACCAATTTCATCACATCGACGACTTCTTGGTACCCGCAAGCGATCGAAGACTTCGGGCGTATTGTCGAAGTGATCCACCCGGATCCGGCCAGGTGCTGGTCCAGGCGCCTGATGATTTTCGCGGTATAGCCGGCCTCGACTTCCGGCACCAGCAGGACCAAACCCGTCGAGCGGCAGGTCGTCAGAGTTTCCGGACCGACGTGCTCCCGCAGCGCCGCGCAGTCGGCGTCCGGATCCGCTTTGTCGACCAGGATGACGGTGTAGTCGTCCGCCAGTTTGTGAAGGGCTTGCCGGGCGATCAGGTGGTCATCTATGAGGTCTCCCGCGAGATCGCGCGTCTCGATCTCGTCGACCCCCGCTTGGAGGCGGCCCTCCAGGAAGTCTCGTAACAGGCCCTGGCCATCGAGGACGATCTCGCTGAGACGTGGGTCCGCTGCTGCCGCGGCGATCAGTTCGTCGACCACAACGCTCGGTCGGTCGCCGTCCCAGCACTCGCCGGCGGCGCGTACCCGTGCTCGAAAGTCCGCGGCGCTCGTGTAGTACTCGGTTCCTTGCCGCGACGGTGTCTGCTGGTGTTCTCGGGTGATACTAGTGAACGCTGGTTCCGGCGCTTTGGCGATCGTCGACATCACAGTTCTCTGCTGCGTTCAATTGATCGAGAATAGAAGATCTTCGTTTCTGCGTTCATCTGCGAGAGACTTGAAGGCAGTATGGACCCCTGGTCTAAATGTCCGGATTTGCGCTGCATCGGATTTCCTCCTGGGTTGCCGCTGTGCTGGTCAGGATACGAACAGTGAATCGAGTCAGTCAATGTGAAGCTGCAAACATTGTGGTTCCAGTGCGTCAGCGAGGCAACTACCCTAAATTTATATCAATTGTGACGTGGGTTATTTGAATTTTATTTCTTGACGCTTTGGTCGTGGCGGACGAATTATCCGGAAGACGTTTGGCGGCTTTTGTCGCGAGGTCGGCTTGGTGAAGCGGTGCCCAGGGCGGCCGAGCCGCAGCGACACAGGCGTGGCTGCGACGACGGGCGGAACGGCGGCTTCGAGGGAGGTGGCCCCGGGTGTCAGCGTCGACGCGGGTGACGTGGCCGGGGCGATTGCGGTGCCGGGCCGTTCGATCGGCCCGTGTTCGCCGACCTCACGCGGCCGCGGGCTGGTCTTCGGTTTCATCGTCGCCGATGCCGCGACGATATGAGTAGCGCGTGACAAGCAGCTTCTCGATGTCTCAGCAGAATTATGGAAGGTCTCCGCGAAGCGAGGAATTCAGGCGCTGGTCCGGGCGAAGCTGGTATAAAGACCGCTGGCGCAATCCGCGGAAGAACGGTGGAGGGTGGTTGGCAGTCGGAGGATTTCGCATCGTTCGGTGTCGGGTGCGAGCGTGGCGGGGCCGGCCGCCGCGCGGTGAACGCCCCGGCCGCAAAGGCGCGGACGGCTGACGCCGTCAGCTGACCCGTTGCCGACGCGCGCGGTGGCTCGACGGGCGGGCTCGGCCCGATCGCCATCACCGGGGTGGGACGCGATCCCTGGAGACGGCGGCTGGAAAGGCATCGTGCTCGTGCGGGCGGCCGAGTTCGTTTCGGTGGGCGTCCGCTCCGGTGATGTGGTTGCGGAAGTTCATCTACCACCGCCACCCGCTCGAGCACAGGGACATGTTCACGAACCGGCACTTTCGCGTCATGCTGTCGGCCCGGCACGATATCGAGGTGCGTGACGACATGGACATGGGCGGTGTTCACACCACTACTGGAGCGCAGGCGGCACGGTGGCCGTCGGCGACAGAGCTCTCCTGCTTCAGTGCTCTCCTGCGTGATCAGCGGTGGTAGGCCCCGGCGCGGCTTGCCGGCCAGCCGATTGCCTCGGCCGGGCGCAGTCATCCTCTCTGGTGCTTCGCGGGACCGGACGAGCAGGACGTGGCTGGTCGTGGTCCGGCATCCCGCCGGAGCGGTGTGCGCTTGTATGCAGTGGCATTCACCGCGGATCAGCAAACCGCCACTATTCAGAGACCTGGCGAAGGGGAGACCCTCCGCCTCGAGCTTCTCTCCTTGGTTGCCTGTCGTTGGCCCGGGTGGCCGGGTGGCGGACACCGAGCTGTGGGTGGGTTCCCAGCCCGAAATGCACTGATCGTCGAGGTGGGTTGAGCAGGAGAGGCGACCAAAAGGTTCAGAAGAGTAGTTTTCATGTCCGATGCACTCGGACGGGGTGCTACCGGTGGGACGGATGCTGTGGACCGGATGAATCTCTCACCTGGAGTGAGAAACGATGACTGGCACTGGTTTGACGGGATCGATGACGCTTCTCGAGCGCGACGATGAACTGAACCTCCTCGCGTCTGCGCTGGGACGCGCGGAACAAGCGAAGGGGTCCCTGGTCCTGATCGGCGGTCCCCTGGGAAGCGGGCGGTCGGCCCTCCTGCGATCCGTACGCCACTTGCCGGGTGCCGCGACGGCAACTGTGTTGCAGGCGAGTGCCTCGGTTCTCGAGCAGAACTACGCCTTCGGCGTGGTGCGGCAACTGCTCGAGCCGGCGCTGGCCGGGGTCACCGACGATCACCAGCGCGACCGATGGCTGGCTGGAGCGGCGGGGCTCGCCAGGCCGGTCTTCTCACCCAGGCACACCGACCTGCTGACCGCGGCGAAGACCGTGTCTGTCCAGCGAGCGGTGATCCTCGGACTGGGGGCCCTTGTCGAACACATGAGCGACGATGGGCCGGTGGTGGTGCTGATCGATGATCTGCAGTGGGTTGATGAGCCTTCGTTACGATGGCTGGCGCACTTGGTCTCCCGGCTGAGCGAGCTGCCGGTGCTGGTGGTCGTGACAGAGCGACAGGGCGACCCTCGCGCGGCCGGCTGGCTGGTCACGCAAGTTTCTGGTGCGGCGGCTCACACTCTCCAACCGAACCCCCTTTCTCTTTCCGGGACACGGGCCTTCATCGTTCAAGAGATGGGGGAGGCCGCGCAGGAAGAATTCGTGGCCGCCTGCCATGACACCACCTACGGCAACCCGCTCTTCCTGAAAGCCGTGTCGCTCAACTTGCGCAAAGACGGCATTTCGCCCCTTGATACCCATGCCGACCTGGTACGGACGCGTCGTCCGCCGCTGCTGCGCCAGGTGTTGATCGACTGCTTTCACCAATACGGAGATGCTGTCCGTGATTGCGCCAGTGCGATGTCCGTTCTGGAAAATACGGACGCGATCGAAGTGATCAGTCGAGTGGCCGGCGTCGAGCCCGAGCAGTGTTCGGACGCCGTAGTCATCATGCAGCGGTTGGGCGTCCTTGTGCGCCGAGGGACTTCGAAGACCCTGCATCCCATGGTCCGTGACGTAGTCGAGGACACGCTGAGCGCCGAGCAGCGGGAGCGTCTGCACCTCAAGGCGGCCGAAGCGCTGGAGCGTGGTGGCTTCCCCGCTGAGAGTGTCGCCGCACAGTTGATGGCGGTGACCGTGCCGACCGGCACGCGAGCCATCGGCACTTTACGCGCCGCTGCCGACACCGCGCTGGCGCGTGGCGCGCCCGACACGGCCTCTCGCTACCTTCGACGTGCCTTACTGGACGCCTCACCAGCGGGAGAAGACCGGGCGCGGCTTTTGGTGGAGCTCGCCGGCATCGCGAACGCCACTGACGTCGGTGCCGCTATTCGCTACATTTCGAGTGCTGTGCCACTTCTTCGGAGCGCGCGCGAACGCGCGGTCGCCGTGGTGCGGATCGCCACTCCCGCGATCGCCGACGCCCCGCCGGCCATCCGCGGGCTTATCTCACAGGTGGCCAGTGATCTGGGCGACCCGGACGAGCTGATCGGGGAGGACCACCAACTCGGGCTGCAGCTGGAAGCCAGAGTGAGGTCCCTTGGCCGGGCTGATGCGCTTCGTCAACCTGATCCTCTCCGCCGGCTCGACGAGCTCGGCCCCAATCCATCGGTGGACACGCCTGCCGAACGTGAACTGCTGATCGTTCTCCTGTACGCCCTCATGGTCTCGGCCCGAAAATCCGCCGCCGAAATAGGCCGGCTCGGCGCACTGGTCCTCGAGCGGGAGGAGCCGAACCCCTCGCACGTGCATATGGCGATGCCCCTGTTGGTCTGGACTCTCGCCGCGGCCGAATCGGCGGAAGTCAGCTCCTGGTTGGACCGCGCGGTGCTCCGAGCGCAGCAGGAGAATGCGGTGCTCGAGCTGGCGCTCATCCGCACGGAACAAGCTACGGTCGGCTTGTGGACAGGACGGTTCCGTGACGCGAAAGTGGCAGCAGTCGAAGCTTACGAGCTTGCCGCGCTCGATTGGGAGACCGCAGGCTCGTCGGCGGCGATGGTCTTCGCCGGTGTGGCGATCGCGACCGGTGACACCAGCCTCCTCCGCGGGATACCCATGGTCCACTCGCCGGATCCGGTCGCCGACGCCGGGCTGGCCGGCTTGCACCGAATGTTCCGGGCCGCGGTGGCCGCGGCGACCGCCACCGATCAGCGGGGCGCCCTCGAGCACTACCTTGAAAGCGGTCGTCAACTCGAACGGTCGAACTGGCGTAACCCGGTGCTCTTCCCCTGGCGCGCGGAGGCGATCCAGCTGCACCAAGCGGTCGGAGAGCTCAACGCGGCCCGAGCGCTCGCAGAAGAGAATTTCGAACTTGCGGTCGAATGGGGTACGCCGGCAGTGATCGGGCAGGCTCAGCGGATTATCGGTGGCCTGTGCGAGGGAGCCGAAGGTGTCACCAAGCTTCGGGAGGCGGTCGCCACGCTCGAGTCTTCGCTCAACCGATCTGAGCTGGCCCACGCACTTTTGGCACTCGCCAATCGGCTCCGAGCGAACGGTGATTCCGCTGAGGCGGCGTACCACCTGCGTCGCTGCCGTCAGCTCGCGATCGACAGCGGCGACTACCGGGTCGCCAGTCAGCTGGGTGTCCGCCTGCCATCGGAGATCGCCTCCGCCGAAGAACGGCCCGTCTTCTCGACCGCGGAGAGCAAGGTCGCCGGACTCGCGGCGGCAGGACTCGGTAACCAGCAAATAGCCGACCAGCTGGGCGTGGGTATCCGCGCGGTGCAGAAACACTTGACGAATGTGTACCGCAAGTTCGGTCTGCGTGGTCGCGGGGAACTCGGCGAAATGCTGCGACAGGAGACCCCTGATGTGCCGAGAATCTCGTCAAATTCCAGGCCGGACGTCTGACGCTTGACGGGGCGTCCCGAACGTCGAGGACTGTGACGGCTCCTCTGTCAGTCAACGCTGTCGTCGTGGTTCCCTGTTGCACGGCTATGCAGCAAGGCCGCATCCACCCGCGACTCGGCGAGCGTCAACCGCAAGTCCTGGTCATACGGCATTGCCGTCTTGCGGCGATCCTCGGAGATCCGAGGTTGTTCACTCTCCGTAGTAGAATCGGTCTCTTTGCTCACCCTCGCGGCCTAGTCGCCTTTGCTATCCGCAATTTCTGAAAAACTTTATCGTAACATGTTGTACAAAATTACTTGCCCAATTATGGGTGGACGGGCAAATGATCTTCCCTAAAGTACTCTGCCGATGAACTCTATGAACGAAAGTGAGCGGCTGCTACCCGGATGGGCTATAAAAACACGTAGGAAACGGGATTTCCGGCAATGCTGAAATTTGTCAGGTTGCTTGACCCGCTGGAGAACGCCGCAGGGTGAGGCCGATGGTGACAGAGAGCAGGACGCACAACGCTCTGGACACACGGCTGGTCGGCCGGTCGGTGGAACTGACGAGCCTCGCCTCGGCGATCGAGGATGTTCGCGGCCATGGTGTCCACCTGGTTCTGCTGAGCGGTGCCGCCGGAGTCGGCAAAACCAGCTTGCTGAAGATGGCGCAAACCGCCTTGGCGGCTGAGGGGGTGATCGTCCGATACGCGCAGTCCAGCGCGAACTCGGACAACTTGCACACCATCAGCGAACTCATGGGCATTGTCGTGTCCGGTGCCTCACAGCTGTCCGATGGTGAGCAGTACGCCACGTTTGACGTGTTCGACCGAGTGGTCGCTTTTGTGGAGCGAGCCACCTCCCGTGGCACCCTCGTCCTTTTGGTCGACGACGCCGACCAGTGTGACAAGTTGAGCCTCAGGTGTCTCGACTTCGTCCTGAGGCGTGCTTCCGAGCTGCCTCTGCTCCTCGTTCTGAGCCACCGAACAGTCGAGTCCGGGGTGCCGTGGCAGCTTGCGAGCGGGACCCGTACGAGCACTTCCATCGAGCTTGGCTCCTTCTCTCGGGCGGAACTCGCTCTGCTGGTGAGAGCGGGCCTGGGCCATGAGCCCAGTGAGCGCTTTCTCGACGTCTGTGCCAAGCTGACCGGCGGTGTCCCCGGCTTGGCCAAGCAACTGCTCGCCGAGCTGGACGCATTGGGGGTGCAACCTCACTCGGACAGCGCCGCCGTCGTGGCCGGACGGGTCGGTCCCGAGGTCGTCGCCCGGCCCGCGTTCACCTTCTTGTGTGCGCATCCAGGTCACGTCTGGCGAATCGCCTGTGGCGTCGCGGTCCTGGGCCCGGTCAGTGGTCGGCTGCTCGCCACCCTTCTCGGCACGTCCGAGGTCTCCGTCGACCGGACCGCTGAACTCTTGCGCGAGCACCGGGTCCTGATGGCCGACCGGCTGGACTTCGAGCACAAGGTGCTCCGCGAGTGGTTGCTGGCGCGAATGCCACTCGGAGAGGTCGAGGCACTCCGGTTGCGGGGCGCACGTCTGCTCCACGACGAGGGACGCCCGGCCTCGGAAGTGGCTCGGTTGCTGGTCAACCTGACCGACGTCAGGGAACCTTGGATGTCGGCCGTGCTGTGGGATGCGGCGTCCGAAGCCCGGCGAACCGGGGACAACAGTCAAGCCAGCAGGCTCGCCGAGAACCTGCTGGAGGCGGCTCCGGACGATGCCGCCTCCGCGGCGGAACTCTCCACCACGTTGTGCGCCTTCGCCCCGGAGACCGCCATCGCGTACTTCGTCCAGGCCATGGACCTCGCCGACGACAGGTCTCGGAACGTGCTGGTGCAGCGGCTCGGTGACCTGGCCTTGAGCTCACCGCCTCGGTCTTCCCTGTTCCACGCACTCGTGGATGCCCTCAACACCGGAGTCGACCGGGTAGGCGATGCGCGCGGGCAACTGGGGGAAGACTTGCGTGCCCGTGTCGAATCCGCGACCTTGTCAACGGGGCTCGGTGACATGGACACCCTCCTGAATGCTCTGGAACGAACGCGAGAAATTCAGGTACCGGACGCATCCACGCCGGCAAAGCGGGCGTTACTCGGTCAACTGGCCCGCGCGGCCGCGATAGACGGCAAGTGTGCGTCGGAAGTGTTGCGGCTGGCCAGGGCCGCGGTTTCCGGGCCAAAGACCGCCCTCGACCTCAAGCACGGCGTGCTTTATCCTTCAGTGAGCCTGTACCTCGCCGGGGCGCCGCTTGAGAGCTTGGCGGTTTTGTCCGCCGCGGTGGACAACCATGATAACGAGGCGAGAGCCGACGGAGCGCCTTGGCTGTGTTCCGAGGCCGAAGCTGTAGAGACCGTCATTTTACTGGATACCGGGAATCTTGCTGGCGCGGCCGAGGTCGCCAAAGCGGCCAGGGACCGGGCCGGGGCCACGGCGGGCGTACCAGTCCGCCTTGCCGCTACCTCGGTCCTGCTCGAGCGCGGGCAGTTTCGCCAGGTGGAACGGCTTCTCACCACTCTGAAAGACATCCGGCTCACCGGGCGGGACCGGCAGCTTGTCCGGCTCCACCTGGCTCGGGCGCGGTACGAACTGGGCGACGTGGAAACGGCAGTCGCCCTCACCGAGCGGACGTTGACCGACTTCAAGACATCCCACCCCATGTTGATCAGGTTCTTTCTGCCGGTGGCAGACCTGCTCGACTGGCTCGGCGGCAGCCGTAAGCTCGCGGCAGTGCTGCTCGAACCGTGGCTTCTGAGTGCGGAACATTGGGGATCGCGCGAGAGTGTGGCGCTCGCCCTCGCGGTGCGGGGGCATCTGGCGAGAGGTGACGACGGACTGGCTTTCCTGCGCGAGGCGAACGAAATGCTCGTCGATAGCCCCTACGCGCTGTATCGAATGCGAACTGAGTATCTCTACAGCCGCGCTCTCCTCGGCTGTGGCGATGCCGCCGGGGCGCGAGAACACTCCCGTCTCGCGACCATGTGCGCCGTGCAGCGCGGGTTCAGCGCGTTGGCCGCCAGGAGTCGCGACGTGCTGATCGCGGCCGGCGGGCGGATGAAAGAACTGACCGGCAGTGTGGTCGATCTGCTCACCGAAAGTGAACAACGGGTGGCGGTGCTCGCAGCGGCCGGAATAGCGAACCGGGAGATCGCCAAAGAACTCTTCGTTTCCCTGCGGACTGTCGAGATCCATCTGTCCAGCACCTACCGGAAGCTCGGGGTCAAGTCTCGGAGGCAGCTGTCCACGCTCCTGTCGGAGCGTACTTCGCCCGAATTCGTTCTGGCGGAGGACTTTGCGTGACCGGCCAGGGCCTCGACCGGAGGAGGTGCGTCTTTTGTGTTGATACGCAACAAAATGACATGTTTCGGTCAGGTACTCCCAGGCGGTGACGCGGCGATCGAGCCGGACGAAGCACGCGAGCGTGAGACTGATCAGGCGGCGGTGATCGCGTAACTGATCGCTGGAAAAGCCGCGGGCGATGACGGTGTCGACTCGGAGCCGGTGAGCGTCCGGCTGGCTGCAGTACGGGGCGCGCGGCGTCACCGCTCCAGTGAGCTTCGTACTTGGCGTTGTGCACTGACCACTGCGGACAGTCGACGCTCCCGATGGCTCGGCGGCCATCGCCCCGATCGTGATCGAACGTTCACTTGGGCTGGTCTGTCTCCTTGCTGTCCCCATGGGTTTCGTGGCACCGAACCTCCGTCGCGGGCGGACCACAGTGTTCTCGCGGAACGGGGTTGCATCCATTGACTTGGGGCAGATGCCCTTTGTAGCGTTGAGCAGTGGTAGGACCCAGGTCGGCTCTTCACTCATTTCGAGCACGAAACCCTTATCTGTGCAGGAAAAACCGGGAGCAATGATGACCTCCTGCGAAACGGCTGACAGGCCGAGCTTCCCGAGCGTGGTGCCTGAACAAGCCCGAAATAGCCGCAAAAGCTGGTCCGAAATCATCGAGGATGCGGTCCGCACGGTCATGTCGACCACGGGTGCAAACGCTTTCACCGCGACGGGCACGCCGGGACGGTTCTTCTTGACCAGACGTGATTTTGTAGCTCTCGCGAGGGAAGTGCTCCAAGACGTTACGCCACTGTACCTTCGCGCATTCGAGGGTTGGTGCGAGGTGACGTCTGCGTGTCGAGGCCGAATCCGCCGGGCGGGTGAGGTCTGGTCGACGACAGGGTTGCCGATTGACGAGGTCTTCTCGATCTTTTGCGGCCTGCTGGGGGAACTCGCTGATGCCTTGCTGATCCACTTCGGCACTGCGGGGCGGGTGTCGTTGTTCAGCGTGGTCACTTTGTCGAACATGCTGACGCGAGAGTTCCTGACCGGAGTCACCACGGGCCAGCCGGCCGGCCCCCAAAGCCGATCGCGGCCGAAGTACCGGCATGAGGTCGCAGCCGCCTTGATCGAGGGTCGGGACCTGCCCAGCGAAGTCGAGCGCGGCCTCTGTTCGCGCTACTTCGTCGTCGTGGTGAGGCTTCTGGCAGGTGACATGTTGGTGACCGATGTCGACAAGCTCGTAGGCTTGGGCGGACTCGGTACGTTGGTGCTACCGGGTGATGGAGAAACCATCGCGCTCGTGCCGGAAGCTGGGTGTCGCCGTGATCAGCGATTGAGCGCCGATCTCGCGACTGTTTTCGGCGAAAAATCAGTGATCGCGCTCGCGAAAAGCGCCCGCGCTGATCTGCCTGCCGCGCACCGGGAAGCCGTGGACCTGCTCAGCCTGGCCGCTCGTCGTGGTCCCGGAGTCTACCGGGTTGAGGACTTCCTGCTTGAATTCGCGGTCAATCGCAACGCAGACGCGCGAACCGCGCTGCTGAAGACCATTGAGCCGCTGATAGAAAACTCGGTTCTCTACGAGACGGCACTGACCCTTGTGCAGTCGGAATTCAACAGAAAAATTGCCGCGCAACGCCTCTTCCTGCACCGCAGCACCATCGACTACCGGCTGAACCGGATTCGGGAACTAACCGGGCTGGACCCGATGAGCGGTCGCGGAATCCAGATGTTAACGACGGCGACGGCCGTGTGCGAACTGTCGGGTGGACCTTTGATCCAAAGTGGACAGTACCCGATCGCCGTTGCCGCGGGCGCATTCGGTCGTTCCCGTGAAGGCTGCCGGGAGTTGGACACGCCCGTGGAGTACGCCGCACGAGCGGATTCGACCGTAGCCGAACGGCTGATCCGAATTATCGCACCCCTGACGGCTCAGCCGTCGCTTATGAAAACGTTGGAGGTCTTCATCGCAGACGAAGGAAATCGCAGTAGGACGGCTTGTGTGCTCGGCGTGCATCGCAGCACGCTGGACTACCGGCTCAACCGGATCGCGACGCTGACCGGCCGGGATCCCGCTCACCTGCCAAGCTTGCAGCTGCTGGCTGTGGCTCTGGCGGTGCAAACCACTGCTGATCCCTCGCTGTGAGAACGACCGGATTTCGTGCGGTGAATTTCAGTCTGGAATTGTGCGCGACCGGGGTTGGACCTTGCAGAGATTTTGGCTTGTGTCCAGGTCTTCCAGTACGTCGACGAGCGCTTGAATTCTCTCGTGCGCCTCGATCTCGAGTCGGTGGCGCAATCGTTTGAAGTCCTCGGCGGTGAGATCCTGGTGGTCATCAGGAAGCGCTGCCAAGTGTTTGCGGATATCCGTGACCGAAAGGCCAATCCGCTGAGCCACGCGGACTATCTTGATGAGGCACGCGTCAACCGGGCGGAAACGTCGTTGATTTCCACTTGTGCGCCAGCCCGTGATGAGGCCGTGCTTCTCGTAGAATCGGACCGCCGAGGCGGCCACCCCGCTGGCGCGCGCCAGATCGCTGACGGTCAGGGATTCTTTGCCTTTCGCCTGGGACGGCGTGACCTGAGTCACCTGGGTTGTGGAGGCCGTCATGACAAGTCACTCCTTGACTTGAACAATGGTTCAACTTTTAGTCTAGGGGGCATGAGCGTGTTGCGCGAGTCCGACGCCGGTGACGGTCTTCCGGTGACGTCAGCGATCTCCTCCTCGCGCTGGCTGATCCCGCGTGCCGCTTGGGCCGCTGCTTCCGTGGTGGCGCTCGGCGCGTTCTTGGGCAACTTGGACGGCTCGAGAGCATCCGGTGCCGCAACGGCGTCTGGTCGCTCGCCCGGTGATGGCGCCGGGCTTGGTGAGCATCATGCTGAGCGGTGCCAGCTTGACCGGCGCCGTATTGCTGCTCCCGTCGTGGTTCCAGTTGCGGCTCGGTATGGGACCGGCTTTGACCGGCTTGTTCCTGATGTCGCTCGGGCTGGGCACCGCCATGACGGTCGTCTTCGCTGGCCGACCGACGCCTACAGCGGCGGTCGGGTCAATTCGCCGGCGCGCTCATCGTGCTGGCGAGCGCGGCCCGTGGCCTTGGCTGGGACCCGACACGTCGATGGTCGTGGTCCAAGTGCTGCTGTTCGTGCGCGGGGCCGGATTGGGTATGTCGATGATGCCAGCGATGCCAGCGATGCCAGCGATGTCAGCCGCTTACGCCGCGGCGAGAGCCGAAGACCTCGGCGATGCAACGGCGCTGGCCAACATCTTCATGAGAGTCGGCGGTGCCTTGGGCGGTGCGCTGTGTGTGGTCGCACTTTCCCGAGGGCTCGCCGACGGCGCGAACGACGGCTTCGGAGGAGCGTTCACGGTCCTTACCGTCGTCGGCGTCCTCGCTGCCGTCTCGGCGGCGTGGCTTCGCCATGCAGAACTTCATCTTCGCGGGAAGACTCGCACTGATGTGTTGGAAGGAAAAAAATGAGTACCGAAAGCGCTGGTATCGCCGTCATTCTCGGAAGTGTTCGAAATGAACGGTTCGGTAAGCAGGTTACAACATGGGTGCACAAACAGCTTGCGGAGGCCGGCCACCAGGTCGACCTCATCGACTTGGCGGAGTTGACCTTCCCGAGCAACATGGATCCGCACCCCGATGTCGCTTCGTTCACCGAGCGAATCGATCGGGTTGACGCCGTCTTGGTTGTCACGCCTGAATACAATCACAGCGTTCCTGGCCCACTGAAGGTCGCGATCGATGCTGTCCGGAACGAGTGGCAGGCCAAGCCGATCGGGTTCGTGTCCTACGGCGGGATGTCAGGCGGGTTACGCGCGGTCGAAGCGTTGCGGTTGATCTTCGCCGAGCTTCACGCTGTGACAGTCCGTGACACGGTCAGCCTGCACAACCCATGGGGGCCGGCGGCTGACCCCACCGTCAGCTATCCCGGCCAGGCGGAAAGCGAGGCGCTGCGGACGATGATGCAGCAGTTGCTGTGGTGGGCGAACGCCCTGCGAGCAGCCAAGCTCAAGGAACCCTACCCGACGTGAACGAGCGTGTCCGGCGATAGCGGCACAAGACGAGGAAAAGGTGAGCGAAGGCGATGCGCTCCATAGGTTTATCGCGGAATTCCTTCAGTGATTCTTCGGGTGTTCACCTCTGCTGGTGAGCCCATACGCTGGCATCCGTGACAGTCGTGCATTCTCCTCTCCAATACAATGGATCAAATGTCTTCGTCGACCTCAGGGCGACGTTGGGCATACCGTTATTGCTCAAGTGTGAGGGATTCAACTTCGCTCGTTCGATAAAGCTGAAGGCTGCCACTGCCATGGTCGACGACGCCGAGGCCAGTGGCATGCTTCGCGAAAATGCCACCCTCGTCGAGTCGTCTTCGGGGAACCTCGGTGTCGCTTTGAGCATGATCGCCGCTAACCGCGGCTACCGCTTCATCTGCGTCACCGATATCCGCTGCACACGGTCCAGCATCCGCATGATGGAGGCTTTGGGAGCGGAAGTCCGCGTGATCTCCGAACCGGCGGTCGACGGCGGCCTGCTGGGCGCGCGGATCGCTCACGTTCGCGAACTCTGCTCGGCGGGGCCGCACGTGGTGTGGCTCAACCAGTATGCCAACCCGAACAACTGGCGCGCGCACTATCGCACGACGGGCCCGGAAATCCTCGCGGCGGTGCCGGAGGTCGAGGTGGTGTTCGTCGGCGCGGGTACCACGGGAACCCTCATGGGATGCGCTCGCTATCTACGCGACGCAGGAGGTGGTGCGAAGATCGTGGCGGTCGACGCCGAGGGGTCGGTGACCTTCGGCTTCCCGTCGCGCAGCCGGATGATCCCTGGGTTGGGTACCGGTGTACGCCCCGCTCAGCTTGACGAATCATTCGTGGACGACGTGGTGATCGTCGACGAACGAGAAACGGTGACAGCCTGCCGCGATCTCGCGGCGCGCGGGTTCCTCTTCGGCGGCTCGACCGGGACCGTGGTCAGCGGCGCGCGCCGGTGGCTGGCGGAGAACCGGCCGGGGGCCGATGTCGAAGCGGTAGCGATCGCACCGGATCTCGGCGAGAGCTACTTGGACTCGGTGTACGACGACGATTGGGTCGGCGACCTGCTTGCGTCGCAAGCGAAACCGGCCGGGGTCCAGTACTGAAGTCGCCGCTTGGCCGGTCAGGAACACGGCGGGAACGTCCCGGCCGCGTCGCAGAGCCAGACGCTCAGTGCCTTGTCCGGCCTGAGGTAGCGATCTGCCGCCGTCGCCACTTGTTCCGGGTCGAGCGCCGACAGCCGTGAATCGTAGTCGCGCAGCCAGTCGGTCGTGAGCTGGTGCAGATCGAGCTCGCACAAGGCGGATACCAGTCCTGACGACGTCGAGAGACGACGGCGAAGCGAACCAGCGGCGTACCGACGCGTCCGATCAAGTTCGTCTCCCGTGACACGGTTCTCCACCAAGCCTCGGAGTTCGGCCGTGATCTCTCGATCGGCAACGCGCGTGTTGGGCGTGGTCACGTCCACGGACACCACCACCAGGTCGGTCTCGCGAGTGTGAAGAAGCAGGCACCGCGGGGAGTAGGAAATTCCCCTGTACTCGCGCAGGTTCTGTACCAGCCTTGACGAAAAATATCCGCCGAAGACGAGCGTTGCGACGGCGAGTGCTGTGTAGTCCGGAGCGTGCGGCGCGGGCGCGGTCATCGTCGCACGCAGTAGTGACTGGCCGGAACCGGGCTCGTCCACTATCATCGAGCCGGGTTCCCATGCTGGCACCGGCTTCATCCTGCGGGCACCAGGACCTGGCGGCCAGGCTCCCCAGAGAACCTCCACCTGGGACAAGACCGATTCGAGGTCGAATCCACCCGCCACCACCAAGCTGGTTCCGGTCGCGAAAATCCGCTCACGGTGCAAAGAGGCCACTGCTGACCTGGAGACCGAGCGGAGCGCGGCGGGACGCGGCATGGGGAGACCATAAGGGTGCTCGCCGAACATGCGGTGGTTGATCGCTTCGAGCGCGCGGTTCGCCGGACTGGCGAGCATTGCGGCCGTCGCCTGGGTCATACTCTCGACGACGCTGTCGAACTCGGCGGCTCGATATCTTGGTGCGAGCAGTACTTCCGCGGCCAGGCCGAGCAGCCGATCCAGAGACTCGACCGGCACGCTACCGGAAATCCGCAGGAAGTCGGCGTCTACGGATGCCGTAAGCGTTCCCCCGATCATTCGAGTACGGTCGAGCACCTGCTGGTCCGCCGCGATCGCACCGGAAAGCAAAACCGCCGTGGCCGGGTCAGCGTGCGCGAAGGGGATGTTGATTCTCAGCTCGGCCAGTGCGGTTCCACCCCGGCGTGCGGCGACAACCTTGAGGCCGTTCGGCAGCACGCGTTCCACGATGACTGGCAGCCGCAGGGGGACGGGAGCCGGGACTGCCGAGAGGTCGAAGCTCGTCATTTCGTCGCTCCCGCAAGCAGTTCTACAGTGGCCCGCCGTTGTGCGCGGAGTTCAGTGGCGGCGCGGCGGATCTCACTGGCCGTGATTTCCGCGACGATGGCGGGTAGCCGGTCGGCCAGTGCGGCGTCGCGATGTTGCAAGCCGAAGATCGCCAGTCTCCGGGCACGTTCGATCAGCGCGTCGTCAGACCGGATCAGCTGTGCCCTGGTCGTCGCCAACGCCGTTGTGAGTTCGGCATCGTCAGGGCCGCGATCGGCCAAGCGCGCGATTTCCTCGTCGACGGCGGCCAAGACGGAGTCCAGGCGGTCTGTCGCATGAGCTGCCGTCAGTACCAGGCAAGTGGGATCTCGGACGCCGAACGTTTCGCCAGTCAAGCCGAGCCGGCAAGTCACGCCGGTCGCGAGCCGATCATTAAAGACGAGCCGCTCCGAGAGCCTGCCCCGGGTGCCGTCCGCGAGGGTCGGGCACAGCACCAGGAACGCGAGAAAACCACGCAGGTCGAGCACCGGGTCCGGCACTCGCCATCCCGAGGCGAACAAGGAGACCGGCGCCAAAGGGTCCGTGCAAACCGCTCTTCGTTCGGCGAGTACGGGCGGCTCCGGTAGCGCCTGCCAGGGTGTCCCTGACCGAGCCGGAATGTCGCCGAAGTGCCGTTCCGTCAGTTCGGCGACGGTCTTCGCCGAGGCGGCACCTGCGACAACCAGCAACGCGTTACCTGGACCGTAGTGTTCGTGAAAGAAATGCTTTGCCTGCCGTACGGTCGTGTTTCGGAGTTCCTCGATGGATCCGTACCCGTTGTGCGCGTTCTCGAAACGCTTGAAGAGGACCGGGGCCAACTGCAACCACGGGAAACCACCATACGGTCTGGAGAGGAGTGCGCCAGTGATCTCCTCGGCGACCACGGCGATCTGGTTCCGCAAGCTCGAATCGCTGAACGCAGGAGAGCGCATCCGGTCCGCTTCCAGGTACAGCGCGTGCTCCAGTCCGGTGCTTGGGAGCAACTGGTAGTATTCGGTGTAGTCCAGGTGCGTGGTGGCATTGAAAACACCACCACAGCTTTGAATCTGACGAGCGTGAGTCCCACGTGGCGCATTGTCGGAGCCTTGGAACATCAAGTGCTCGAACAGATGCGCAAAACCGCTGAATCCCGGCGTTTCGGTCCTGCTGCCGACATCGTAGACGACTGTCACCGCGACGATGTCGCTCCCGTCGTCTGGCGCGGCCACGACACGCAGACCGTTGGGAAGGACCCAAGATTCCACTGGACCGCGGGGCGAGGCGGCGAGTGCGTTCGGCTTCATAAGAAGGAGCACGATACTGGATCGTCCCGCCCTGGCAAGGAAGTCAGCTCAGGTGGCACGAACGGCGGATGAGGGTTCCTCGTTTCACGGAACAGCCGACCGCGACCTTGACCGTAATTCTGTTGTCGTGCCTAATTATTTCGGGTCGACCTGTCTTCACTTCGACCTGCGGGTGTGGATACCAAAGAGATGTTCGACGGCTCGTCGGGTATACCGAAGTCGCCGTCTACTGTGGATGGTTTGCCGATCGAACCGTCAGGGACGGCGGTACCGAACGTCTCGGATGTCCGGCCTCCGGCGCGGCACGCCACCGCTCAGGATCGCCACGAACCAGGAGGTCAGCTTGTCCGGAACGAACAAGTCCGCCGTCCGTACCGTCGGCAAGCTGCTGCGGCCTCATCGGACCCAGATCGCGATGGTGGGCGTGGTCGGACTCATCTCGGCGGTTTTGTCACTGGCCCAGCCGCTGCTTGTCGGCAACGTTGTTCGGGGTATGACAGGTTCAGGCGTGGTGATCGGCTCCCTGGTCACGCTGGGCGGTGTTTTCGCGGCGGACATCGTTCTGCAGGTCGCGGAGATGTACTTGCTGGGCAGGATCGGCGCGACGCTCGTTCTCGAGACGAGACGTACCGTGGTCGACAGGCTGTTGCGCGCTCCGTTGTCCACGCACCTCGTCCGCCGCCGGGGGGACTTGTTCGCCGGCGCGGTCGCCGACACGGATCTGCTGCGCAGTTCGCTCGCGACCGGACTCCTCAACATCGCGGCAGGGGTGCTGCTCGTGGCCGGTGGCATCATCCTGATGACCATCCTGGACCCCCTCTTGACCGGGGTGACGATGACTTGTTTGGCCGCGGCGGCGGTCGCGAACATCTGGGTCGCGCGTTTCGTGCGCCGCGCCATGGTCGAGAACCGGGCCGCGGTCGGAAAATACGGGGCTGCTCTGCAGCAGGCGCTCAACGTGATCGGCACGATCAAGGTCAGCCGGGCGGAGTCGCGCGAGCGGACCAGGGTGATGGCACACGCGGAGGACGCCAACCGTGCCGACATGCGTGGCGTCCGGTTGCAGGCCGCGATGTCACCACTGATCAACTTGGGGATTCACGGCTCGTTCGCCGTGGTGTTCGTCGTGGGTGGGGCGCGTATCGCCAGTGGTGCCCTCGACACCGGAACGTTCGCGTCGTACTTGCTCTACCTCTTTTACATGCTGGCGCCACTCATCACGATCTTCACCAGTATCGCTCAGATCCAGCTCGGTGTGGCCGCGGCGCAGCGGGTGACGGACCTCGCCGAACTGCCCGACGAGGAGCAGTCTCGCAACGCATCGGCAGAACCGCAGCGGAGCACCTCGTCAGTGCTGGAGTTCGACTCGGTATCCTTCTCCTATCCAGGTAGCAGCCCGGTTCTCGAGCGTGTCTCCTTCAAAACCATGGAACAAGGTCTGACGGCGATCGTGGGGCCTTCGGGTACCGGCAAGACAACGCTGTTCAGTTTGGCAGCCGGACTCTGGCCGTCGGTTGAAGGGCGGATCACGCTGGGCGGCGTCGACATCGGCACGCTTCCGCTCGAGAGCCTCCGTGGCCGGATCGGTCTCGTGGAGCAGGACGCGCCCGTGCTCGATGGCACCATTGAGGAAAACTTGAGGTATGCGAATCCGGATGCGTCCGACGCGCAGGTGGAACGTGCGGTCCGGCTTGCCTGCCTGAAGGAGTGGGTGGACGCGCTGCCCAACGGCCTCCGTACCCCGGTGGGTGAGTCCGGCGCGGCCATTTCGGGAGGGCAGCGCCAGCGCATCGCCATCGCGCGGATGCTCTTGCTCGAGCCGGACGTTCTGCTGCTCGACGAAGTGACGTCCCAGCTGGACGCCGAGGCCGAACTCGCGCTGCGGCGATCCGTGGCGGAGATCGCGGGCTCCCGTCCGGTGATCGTGGTCGCGCACCGGCTTTCCACGGTGGTCAACGCCGATCGGATCATCGTTCTCGAGCACGGACGAGTGCGAGCTGTCGGCGATCACCAGTCTCTGTTGGACGGTGACGAGCTGTATCGCAGATTGGTCACGACGCAGCTCATCCCCGAATCGCACCTCCAGCCGGCGCGGCGGGATTCGTGATCGAAGTCCTTCGCGCCACCGGCCGGTCCAGGAGAATCTCTTTGCTGCTGGCAGACGAATTCAGCGTGCCCGAAGACCGTGTTCGCCGGCTTCTCTCACTCTGGTCCGAAATCAGCGTGATCGAGCGTGTGGGTTCGCTTGGCGAGATTCTCTTGCGTGCACGCCAGGCGGATTCAGCGGTATTGGTCGTGAACTCCCAGGCGCCCGTGATCACCGAATTTGTTCTCTCGCTCGCGGACGTTGCCGTCGGCGGCGTGCTCGCGGTCGCACTGACCGAGCTGGTGGACGAGCAGATTACCGCGCTGCTGACCCAAGGAGTTCTCGGGATAGTCTCGGCAACGGCGCCGACGGAAGAGCTGATCACGGCGGTTCGTGCGGTCTCCTGCGGATCCCTTTACCTGTCCGTGCCGTACCAGCGGTCGCTCGCGCGGGCCGCCGGTGCTCCGGAACCCGAGGCCGCGCAGCGGGTTCGGCGTCTGCTGACAGAGCGGGAAATCGAGGTGCTGGCCAGGATGGCCAACGGGCTGGCGAACCGGGATATCGCCCAGCAACTCGGGATTTCGGCCAGCACGACGCGTAACCATATTTCGAACGTACTCAAGAAACTCAATCTGCCCAATCGCACCACGGCCGCGATCTTCGCGTATCGGTCCGGGTTGGCCATCGGATGAAGGTGATGATTGCCATGCGCGATCTTGTTGCCGGAGTTGACGGACAAGTCAAACTCCAGCGCCCATCGCCAACTGGGACCACGACGGCTGCCCGGTAGTAGTTGCTCGTGCGCGTGCCCGTAGGCCCACCGTGTGGAGTAGTGCACTTTGGCCGGGCACCGGATCTGCCGTTTCCACTCTTGCTGTTCCGCGGAGACTCAGGGCAGGCGGTCGGCTCGGTGTCGTATGAACCTGGCGAAGTGCGGGTGGTCTATCCCCGCTCGGCTGCGTGTCGGCCGGCCGAGTGCGTCCTGTACTCCGTCGTCGGCGAGGTGGTCATTCCGCATATCGATCATCAGCAGCACGGTGTCGCTCATCCCTGGCCTCCTTCCCGGTTGATTGCCAGGGTGCAGTGTGACCTCGGAGGGCGGCATTCGGTTCTCGCGGTTCTTGACGGCCACGACGACCCCGCCGGGTCAGGCCGGCGTCATTTTGTCAGTTATGTGGCAGATGAGCCGCGAGATCGGGACGGCCACTAAGACGCTGGTCTGTGATCGTGAGTCCGCGATTGGCGGAACCGGGCGGGTCAGTGCGCTGGTGGCGGCGTTTGCCGGGACTCTGGCGGCGACGATCCTTATGGCGCTGACGCCGAATATTTGGCGGCAATTCCCAGCAAGGGCGCCTTCGACTATCCGCACACTATGAAAGTACGTTTATCGATATGCGGATGCTTGACGAGGTTGGCGTTTATGTGCAAGATGAGTTCAGGTCCGAAAATTACTGCCACGAAATCGGGCCAGGTCTAACCACTGGAAAGGAGCACACATGGAAAACTCCGAAAATGTCGAGCTCAATGACGTTTCGGCACCCTACGAGCAGCCGATGATCGCCAGGGTCGGTGGCTTCGCTGAGCTGACGCGGGGCTTTGGCGGTCTCGCTCACGAGGTCTACGGTCTGTTCGGGCCGAACCCGTGATGAGGCACTAGCATGACGCACCGCGGTCGCGGCTGGTTCGTGGCCTTGCCCGACCACGACGATGCCGCGGCCGCGGTCGCACTCGTGCGCCGGCACGGTCGGAAGATTGTTTCACACTTGTCAGGTCGGCCGTGGCTGATCGGAGAGTGGTCGCCTCAGGAGTTTCACGTAGTGCGCTCACGCAGACGGAAACTCGCCATAATGGGCCGATTCACCGTCACCGAACATGTGCTTGCCAAGCGACTTTGCCGCGAGGACATCGTTCCCAATCTTAGCGAAGCTTTTGGTGATCTTGCCGGAAGTCATCACCTGCTGCTGTCTGACTGTGGACGAACCCGCGTTCAAGGTACTGTGTCCGGGCTGCGTCTTGTGTTTCACGCTCGACTCGCCGATGTGCCTGTGGTGTCGGACCGTTCTGACGTGCTGGCCGCGCTGACCGGCGCGGACGTCGATAGTTCCGTGCTCGCCCTTGCCTTGCTCGGACAGACGTGTCCGCACCCGCTCGTGGACCGGAGCGTGTGGCAAGGTGTCACGGCCGTGCCACCGGGATACCACGTGACCATCGACAACACGGCGGCGCGAACAGAACGGTGGTGGAACCCGCCAGATGCCGATCTCTCGGTGCGGGAGGGCGCCCAGTTGATGCTTCAGGCACTCGTCACAGGTGTCGACGCCCGGACAACGGCCGGCGGGACCATGAGCGCCGACTTGTCCGGAGGGCTCGATTCGACTCCGTTGTCGTTTCTCGCGGCGCGTAATTCGTCGGCGCTGATAGCTGTCACTCAAAGCGGAGATCACGCCCGCAACGACGACGAGTACTGGGCCACGCGGGCAGCTAGCTATCTTCCCAACTGCCAGCACCTGATCTACCCGTTCGCCAAGCTGCCCCTTCCGTACGCCGACTTCGACGTTGCCATGAACGGACCGGATGAACCGGGCTCTCTGGGTCGCATGTGGGGACGCCAAGTCGTGCTGGCGAGCCGGGTCGCGGACGCCGGATCTCGAGTACACCTCAACGGCCAAGGTGGCGACGAGGTGTTGCGCGCTCCCATGTCCTATGTACATGACTTGATCACACACCGCCCTCGCGAAGCGTGGCGGCACATTCAACCGCGACGTGCACGGGGGCGCTGGACGCTCGGTGCGACAATGGCAGCCCTGGCCGATCGGCGAACTTACCGCCGGTGGCTCGAATCGGTCGTGGCCGATCTGACTCCCCGACTCGACGGGGACCGCAGGACACCACCGTTCGGCTGGAGTTCCAGACCGCAACTGCCTCCGTGGGCGTCGGCTCACGCGAGCGAGACGGCCAGAGATTTGATCATCCGTGCCTCCGGGGAGGCCGAGCCGTTGGGACGCAAGCACTCGGTTCACTCCGCCCTCGTCTCTGTTCAGGGCGGTGCGCGGGCGATGCGGCACCTGGGGCGGCTCACCGCTGCGTTCGGTGTCTCGCTCGAGCTTCCGTTTTACGATAAAGCCGTGATCGAAGCCGGTCTCGCGGTACGCCCCGAAGAGAGCGCGGCCCCTTGGGACTTCAAGCCCGTCATGGTCGAAGCCATGTGCGGTATCGTGCCGGACGAACTTCTCGCGCGCCGGACCAAGGGCGCCATCGGAGCCGATATCTGGGCTGGGCTCGACGCGCTGCGCCCGATGATCGCTGACTGGATCGACAACTTGCGTCTGGCCGAGCACGGCCTGGTCGATCGTGACGCGCTTCGTCGGGCGTGTTTAGACCTCTACCCTCCCCGGTTGCCAACCACGTTCCTGGAGACCACTCTCGGGCTCGAGGCTTGGTTGAGGGCCCAAGAAAACCGTGACCCATTCCGGGGCGACGACGCCTCGGCAGCGCTAGCCCACTCGAAGGAGATCGCACCTGATGCGGCTTCGTGAAGACGTAAGCGCAGTCGAGACAGACGGCGGCGGAGTGGTGCTCGACGGGCGTGCCGGCACCTATTGGCAACTGAACAACAGTGGTTGGTTGGCCTTGAATGCCGTACTGCAGTCCGGCCAGGACGTCGCGGCGGCGACACTAGTAGCACGTTATTCGGTAGCATATGACAAAGCGATCGCTGATGTCCGGTCGTTGATTGACCGGCTTTTTGAGGCCGAGTTGGTGCTGCGATGACTGTCCCGATGTTCGTTCCGGCGCGAGACCACTTGCCGATTCGGCAGAGATTCGCACCTGTGGTCGCGGTCGGCGTGGCCAGGCTACTGGCGCGTCAGCGGCCCGCGCGGCTACACCGCAGTCTTACTTGGCTTAGCAAGGGTGCAGTCCAGGCGAGTCACTCCAGCGCGCTGACTGCGCGGAGGGCGGTCACTTCGGTGAGTACGTTGTGTGCCGGGGAGGGATGCCTGCCGCGGTCGATAGCGACGGCGCTGCTTTGTCGGCTCCACGGAGGCTGGCCGACTTGGCACGCTGGTGTTATCCCAAGACCCTTCCTTGCGCACGCGTGGGTCGAAGCCGAGGGAAAACTGGTCGGCGAACCGTACCAGCCGGGAGAACTGAAGCCAGTGATGACGGTCGCACCTCGGGGCGTCACACGTCCTGGTCGACTGTCACCAAGGCGGGGGTAGGTGCGCCGGTCTACCTCGCAACCGGACGGATGACTGTGCCCCGTCACCCGTCATGGTGGAACGCGACGTGCAACGCGGCTGACTCCGCGAGCGTCACGAAGGCGGCTCCTGCTCGATAAGGTGTCCGCGGGGGAGGGCGACCAAGTGCTACTGCGACACTAGGCCTCTTCGGCGACCAGTTCGTACCGTTCGTCGCCTCGGACCTCAGCGTCGGTGCTCACCCGAGTGGACAGGTTGACTTTCTCGTCGAGTGCGCAAAGCGGTCGACATCGCTCGTTCGAAAGAGCGAGCCTGGGTTGCAGGAGGGCTTGGCCCGGCCAAGCGTGGCAGACCCGGCTGCGGAACGGGCCGGAATCCTTTTGCCTCGAACATAGTGCCCTGAGAGTCAGAAGAACTGAGACCGCTCGCAGGCCTACGGGCGATGTCAGGTTGAGCCACGATACGTTGCTGGCGGCGCAGAGCCAGTCGGCGATCATGACGCGGTCGTCGGTGAGCGGAACGCCCTTGGCGCGCAGGTGTCTTCAACGGCCCGGATCTCCGGCACCCATTTGCCGCCCACCGAAGCCAGGATCGTCATCGCCCGCCGGCGCCGCACCGTGCTGCTACTACTCCGACGCACAATCCGCTACAGCTTCTGCCCCTGCGTCCCGCCCGAACTACACTCGATGAACGGTCGCAGGGGCGCTGGGTGAGCTGGCGGCTCAGGATCCTGCTGGACCGCACCTTCAGGGTGTTGAAAACTCGTTCGGGTCGACCGCTGACCGGCAAGAGTCGAGGACCTTCGCGGTTTTCATGCCGGCGGAGGCTTTCTTGACCGTGTTCAGGCCGCCGACGGCTTGTCACTTGTCAGGGAGAGCCGCCACCAGTATCGATCGCTGGTAGGGGCCGGGTGCCGCGCAGACGATGGCTGTGTAGGGCGAGTTGCATGTCCAGGCGCTCTGAGGCGTCGTCGAGCCGGTCGCCGAACATGTCGACCAGCTGGTGGACGCGGTAGCGAACCGTCTGGGGGTGCACCCGCAGCGCTTCGGCGATCTCGACGGTATTGCCGCGACATTCGAGCCACGTCAGCAAGGTTTCTGTGAGCCTATCCTGTTGTTTAGTGCTGAGGCCGCTGAGGGGGCTCAGTACTTTCATGCTCAAATCATCGAGAAGTGAGTCGTCGTGCATTAGCCAAAGTGTGCTGAGGTGATCTTTCGCATGCGCGACAGATCCTTTGATGATCCCGTCCCGCATTAGTTGTAAAGTAGTGCGGGCCCAGAGTGCGGAGGTGGCTCCCTCGGTCAAGCGGACCTGTGGTCCTACCGCCGCAAGCCAGCCCTGTGACAGGCCTGCTAGATTTCTGAGGTCGCGGTCGGGATGTGCGGTTATGAGATACGGTTGTGCTCTCGAGAAGTCGGCCAGAATGTCGGTGTTACCGATAAAGAAGGAACGAGAAACCTGGGCAAATTGGGTCTCCGTGGAATGCAACGCGACGACATGTATAGAGCCCGGGATGGTCCAGTTGGCAGTACTCGCCGTAGATCTGATCACCTGCGGTGACGTAGGCGGGTCACTCAAGATGAGGTTCAGCAGGCGACTCCTCTGCTGCACAAGAGCTTCTGGTGCCGCGGATTTGGCCGCTGTGTATCCGGCTATCGAGTACGAGCAGATCTTCTCGATGAGGGCGAAAATTGACTCGGCGCTTGTGCAGAGAGTTTGCGCCGATAACCGGGAGTCCTGCCCCCACGTCCCGATGTAACGCCAGGCCTCTTGCCCGCCCACCCAGTAGGAGGTCTGGAGTGATTCGAGACTGCCCCCCGCTTTGTAGACGCCGCGCCCGACTTCTCTGAAGAATTCGGCCCACTTCTTGTCCTTTGCCGAGACTTCGTGGCCGCCGACGTTGTTGATGGAGCCGAGAATTGCTTCGTCTATGGCTTGGGTGATCGCCTTGCCAAAGGAACCCGTCAGTGGTTTCGCGTATTCCGGTACCCGAACCTGGATGGTCTCGAGGATCTTCCGGCCCAGATCTTCAACATGCGGGGCGAAACGCTGGGCGACCTCCTGGGGGAGTGGGATCCAGCTCGCCCGGCTATCGGCGGCGGTCGCTTGCTGTGGAACCGAGACGGGTGGCACCCCTGCGGGTGGGGCGAGGCTCAGCCGAATACTTGTCGATTCGCTCATGCTGCGGTCTCCAACGTGCTCAGGATTTCGCTTCGTCATCGAACGAGGTGGGCGGCGTGTGAAACTTGGTGCTCAGGACGTGTGAACAACCCGCTTGGCAGACAACGCCGGGGCCTGGGTCCACGGCTCCTCGGTGCGTGCCCGGCCTCAACAGCTCTATAGCTCGACAGCTACCGGCTCGGCAGTGGTGCGTGGCGCGGAGTACGGGCCGCCTGGTTGAACAGGTGGTAAACCGACGCTGTCGTGCTTGACCAAGTCATGACGATCCACCTCTTAAACTGAAAATAATTCGTGTCACGTGCTGACGAGAACATGACACCTATGTTCTCGTCAGTCAAGGCTTGTTGATGGCTGCGCACGCCTGAGAACGCCCCTCCGGTGCCCTCTGTCGTTGGCCGCAGGACGATGTCGCCGTGGTCCAGGTGGCCTACTTGCCCGCGGCAGGTGGCTCAGATCGTTGGTGAGCGACATCACATCGTCACAAATTCCTACCTGATCAGGTGAATTCGAGTGAGCATGGATCTGGTCGAAGACGTCCGATCGGCTCCCTCATGCACGCCTTCGGGCCTTTGCCGGAGCCGATCGCGGGTGCCGAACTGGGCAGCGCCGACGTTGGGTTACTCGCACCGCGAGCTGCCTTCGGTGCACATTTCAATCCGCAGGTTCCGCGAAGCTGTTCCGCAAACTTCGGAGTTGCAGCTCGTACGTCTCGTGGTTGGTGGCGAACGGCCGGTGGGTGTCGCGGGCGTGGTGGCGTAGTCCGGCGGCGATGTTGGTGGTGACCGACAGCCGGAGCGCGGTGATCACAAGGTTCCGCAGCGCGGCCATGACGTGTGCTCCGTGGCCGGTGCGGTCCTGGGAGCGGTCCTCATCAAGGGTCACCGTCGTCCACTTCCGGCTGCCCAACCGGCGGCGGCGCCGCACGAGCTTGATGGCCTGAGCGGCGTGCGGGAAGATCTCTCCGCCCAGGTCCGGGCACCGGGCAAAGCTCACGACCGAGATGGCGCGGGTCTCGACCTGCCATGACCGCGGGCCTGCTGCCTGTTCGCGACCGGGATTTGCGCCCAGGGCAGCGCCCGCATCCGGCGCAGCAGGATGGGCTGGTTCGTCTTGACCGTGAGCAAGTAGTGCCCGCCGCGCTCATGCGGGAGCGGGCATGAAAGCGCTGCGTGTGCGGAGCATTCGCGCTGATCAGCACGTCGTGCGGGTCCAGCTGATCGAGCAGGCAACACCGCCAACAGGCCGTGGCGCACCCGTCGTGGCTTCCGCGGATCCGGCACCGCGGACAGGGCCTCGACCAGGGATGACACCACCGTCGGCGCGACCGCAGGAGGACTCACCCGATCGGGTAAGACCTCCAGGTGATCCGGCGCAGCGACGATCGGCAAAGATGACACAGTGGGCTCAGGCTTACAGACATGGTCAAGTGACTTCGACTTCCTCATGATCACGTCGAGTCTGTGCTCGCACTCGTGCCTGCAACCGCCTGTCGTCGCAGGTCAGCACCCACTTATCGTGACCTTGCCGCGCCCTGCCGCCGCGGCCACCCTCGGCGTGGTGGTCCTCGTGTCCGGTGGCCCGATCGCGCCGTACCTGCGGTTGTTCCTCTTCGCCGGGCTCTTCGGGCTTTCGATGGACTACGAGGTCTCCTTCATCGCGAGGATCCAGGAGGAGTGATGACGCGGTGGTGACACCAGGACCGCGATCGTCGGCGGTCTCGCGGCGACCAGGCGGACCATGACGGCCGCCGCGCTGATCATGGTGTTCGCGTTCGTGGACAGCCGTGTCGTGCTTGAGGCCGGGGTGGGGCTCACGGTGGCCGTCCTGCTGGACGCGGCCTTGATCCGCTGCGTGCTGGTGCCGGCGGCGATGGTCCGGCTCGGTGTGGTCACTTGGTGTTTCCACGCCGATTGAGTTCACGTGAGCATCGTCCGGCGTCAATTCCTGCGCGTGATGACAACCGGGGGTCGCCGGTCGATCAAGATCGTTGATGGACGTCGAGACCTTTGTTAGCGTCCCCAACAGCCGGAAGAGGACCTCCTGGTGGAAAACGTAACAAAGAGAATGCCGAAGCGTTGACGAAATCCCGATAACGCCGGTGGCGTGTGGAGGTGCTTGGTCGTGATCAGTCGGAAACAGCGTTTCGCGGCGACTGGCGGCGTGGCCACCCCCACCCTCGTCATGGTCGCGCTGGGCGCCTTCGTCACCACGCTCGACAACAACATCCTCGCTGCCGGGGTCCCTTCGATCGCGCGTGAGCTCTCGATGGATCTCGTCGCCCTGCAGTGGGTCGGCATCGGTTACATGCTCCCGTTCGCGAGCCTGCTGCTGGTGGCGGGCACGTTGGTGGATCGCTGGGGGCAGCGTCGCACTTTGCTCGCCGGGCTGCTGGTGTTCGGGCTCGGTGCGGCGGCGGGAGGGCTGGCGGGCTCGGCGTGGATGCTCATCGCCGCCAGGGTGGCGCAGGGCGTGGCGGCCGCGTTCCTGGTGCCGGGTCTGCTGAGCATGCTGCGGACGAACCTCGACACCCGGCAGCGGGCGATCGGCGCCATGATCTGGACCGCGAGCCTCGCGATCGCGCTGGCCCTCGGGCCCACCCTCGGCGGCCTGCTGAGCGAGTACTTCGGGTGGGCTTGGATCTTCTTCGTCAACCTGCCGTTCGTCGCGGCCATGGTGGTGCTCCTGCCAGTGACCGCCGGTGGCGCGCGTCCGACGAGGGGAAACAGGCTGCCCGTGGCCGCGATGGCACTGGTGACCTCCGGTCTCGTGCTGGTCACCGTGGCGCTGGTCGAGCTCGGCGACAGCACCCGGGCCGACGAGCTCGTCCCGTCGGCGATGATGGTCGTCGGCGTTGTGCTACTCGGCTGGTTCGTGTCCCGGGAGCGGCGCGCCCGCGAGCCGCTGATGCCGCGGCCCCTGACCGGGCAGCGGATGTTCGTCGGAGCGCTCGCGGTCCAGCTGTTGTGGGGGCTGGGCGTTTCCGGTGTCTTCTTCTTCACTCCGCTGCTGCATCAGGAATCTCTGGGTCTGAGCCCGGTCCAGGCCGGACTTCCGCTGGTCCTGGTCGCGGTGGCGATCATGGCGGTGATGCCCGTGGTGCCGATGGCCGTCGCCAGGATCGGGCCGCACGGCACGGTCGCGGCCGGGCTCGCGGTCGTGGCGCTGGGCCTGCTCGCGGTCGCACTGGTCAACCACGTGCCGCTGGTACTGCCACGGGTGCCGGGCTTGCTGCTGATCGGTGCCGGTTCGGCGCTCACCACGCCGTTGACCTCGCACGCGCTGGAAATCGTGGACGAACGGCACGCGGGCGCCGCGTCGGGACTGCTCACTGCTTCCCGTGAGCTGTCGAGTGCGCTGGGGGTCGCCCTGATCGGCGTCGTGCTGACGGTCGTCCGTACCGACCGGCTCGTGTCGGGCACCGCGGCCGGCCCGGCACTGGCCGGCGGTTACACCGCCGGTCTGCTCGTCGCGGCGGCGCTGGAACTTGCCGGGGCCGTGCTCGCGCTGGTTGTTTTCCGCGCCCGGCCGGGTCCTAGCCCAATGCCACGTAGCCTAAGTTGATCAAGTTGTTGACCTGGCAGTTCTCGAGTGGTGCGGCGTGGTGTGATCGTTTCGGGTCGTGTGGCCGGCACGGTCGCCGATCATGGGCGAGGGTGTGATGGTGC